>NZ_JBHSPY010000017.1:0-42760 GCF_042658245.1 Neisseria weixii | reverse complement strand
TCATGCCATATTTGGCTTGTTTGAAACGGTTGTTGGTGCTGTTTTGCGGTGCGGGAAGTTACAGCCGTGCGGCCTTAAGGATACGGTAAATGGTGACCCTGCTGACTTGGTATTGCCGAGCCAGTGAAGTAACGGTAATTTTATCCTGTGTATAGGCGCGCCAAACGGCTTGGCGTTGGTGCGGAGTAAGGCGGGTGTTTTTGTGGATGTTCATGGCAGAATTGTCTTTCAAATACTGTAAAAAACGCTAGCTTTTCTTAGTCTGAAACTTCTTTTTCAGACGGCCTCATTAAAAAAAGAGAACCATTAAACCATGCGCCTACACCACGTCGCCTTAATTTGCTCTGATTACCCGCGAAGCAAACATTTCTACACCGAAATCTTAGGCCTAAACATTCTCGCCGAACACTACCGCGCCGAACGTGATTCCTACAAATTGGATTTAGGCATCGGCTCGCATTATGTGCTGGAGCTTTTTTCCTTTCCCAATCCGCCGCCGCGCCCAAGTTATCCCGAAGCCTGTGGCCTGCGCCATTTGGCCTTTGCCGTAAATGATGTTGCCGCCAAACGCGATGAATTAAGCAAAAAAGGCATTGCGTGCGAAGACATCCGCATCGATGAATACACCGGCAAAGCATTTTTCTTCTGCCAAGATCCCGATGGCTTGCCGATTGAGTTTTATCAGGAATAGGCTAGGCCGTCTAAAACTTCGTTTTCAGACGGCCTGAGACCTTTGTAAACCCCCGATGGAGATTTTTCAAAGGGCTCAACCTGTCACCTTATAAACCGCTGCAAAATCAGTTAAAATACGCCCTTTCTGTACTTTACCGCTACCGTTATGAATATTCTGCAAGTTGAAAACGCTTCTTTCGCCGTCGGCCATGTCGCTTTATTGGACAAAGCCGCTTTCCAGCTCGACAGCGGCGAAAAAATCGGCTTAATCGGCCGCAACGGTGCGGGCAAATCTTCGTTTTTAAAAATTCTCGCCGGCGCGCAAAAACTGGACGATGGCCAGATTATTCTGCAAAACAACCTGAAAATCGTTTATGTGTCGCAAGAATCGTTTTTCGATAACGCGGCAACGGTGTTTGATATTGTGGCTGAAGGCTTGGGCGAAATGCGCGGGCTGTTGAGCCGTTATCACCAAGTCAGCCATCAGCTGGAAAGCAGCAGCGATGAAAGTTTATTAAAAGAACTCAACGAATTGCAGCTGAAAATCGAAGCACAAGACGGCTGGAAACTGGATGCAGCGGTAAAACAAACCATCAGCGAACTGGGCTTGCCGGAAGACGAAAAAATCAGCAACCTTTCCGGCGGTCAGAAAAAGCGTGTGGCCTTGGCGCAAGCATGGGTACAAAAGCCCGATGTGTTGCTGCTTGATGAGCCGACCAACCATTTGGACATCGACGCGATTATCTGGCTGGAAAACCTGCTGAAAAACTTTGAAGGCAGCTTAGTGGTGATTACCCACGACCGCCGCTTTTTGGATAATGTCGCCACCCGCATTGTCGAGCTCGACCGCGGCACGCTGCGCTCCTATCCTGGCAGCTTTTCCAAATACAGCGAAAAAAAAGAGCAGGAATTGGCCGTTGAAGCCGAACACAACCGCTTGTTCGACAAATTACACGCGCAAGAAGAAGCGTGGATTCGCAAAGGCATTGAAGCCCGCCGCACGCGCAACGAAGGCCGCGTTCGCCGTTTGGAAGAATTACGCCGCCAACGTGCCGAACGCCGCAATGTGCAAGGCCAAGTTAACTTCAAGCTCGACAGTGGTGAAAAAAGCGGCAAAATCATCGCTGAATTGGAACACGCATCTTTCCAATACGGCGACAAAGTCATTATGGACAAATTCTCCGCCATTATTCAGCGCGGCGACAAAATCGGCTTAATCGGCTCCAACGGTATCGGCAAAACCACGTTTTTAAAACTGATTTTGAGCGAATTGCAGCCTACTTACGGCCGCATCCGCATCGGTTCCAAGCAGGAAGTGGCCTATTTCGACCAATTCCGCAGCGCATTGAACGAAAACGACACCGTGTTTTACACGCTCGGTCAAGGCAATGATTTTGTTGAAATCGGCGGCAAAAAACGCCATGTGATGAGCTATTTGGAAGATTTCCTGTTCCACCCTGCGCGCGCGCAATCACCGGTTTCTTCACTCTCCGGCGGCGAACGCAACCGCTTGTTACTGGCAAAATTATTCACCAAACCGGCCAATATTTTGGTGCTGGACGAACCGACCAACGACTTGGATATCGACACGCAAGAATTGCTGGAAGAGCTGCTGCGCGATTATCAAGGCACGGTGTTTTTGGTCAGCCACGACCGTATGTTCCTCGATAATGTGATTACACAGAGCATTGTTTTTGAAGGAAACGGCCGTCTGAAAGAATACATCGGCGGCTATGAAGATTATCTCGATGCCAAAAAGCGCGAGCAAACCCTTCAGACGGCCTCAGCGCCGAAAGCCGCAGCCGAGCTGGTGAAAGAAAAGCCTAAAGCCAACCGCACGGTCAAACTTTCCTACAAAGAACAGCGCGAACTCGATGCCCTGCCCGAAGAAATTACGGCCTTGGAAAAGGAGCAGGCCGAACTCAACGTTCAGCTTTCCGACCCCGACATCTTCAAAGATTACGAGAAAGCCGGCGCATTACAAGCACGTTCGGAAGAAATTGAAATGCTGCTGTTGGATAAACTGGAATTGTGGGAACGTTTGGAAGCCAAGCAAAATGGTGTACAGTAAGGTTGTCCGCTCCAGTCAACATGCCGTCTGAAACGTTTCAGACGGCATGTTTTGATTTCAAGATCGCTTTTAAAATCATCCTTAGTCCTTTAAAAAATAATCGTAAACTGAGGCCTTTACAAAATCGCCATCTTTGGCACATTTCTTCGTTCAAAGCAAGGCTGCAAAAGGTTATTAGGGCGGTTGATGGCGTCCCAATGCTGATGGATGATGCGGTTATCGGGAATTGATTGACATGGGTTTTGCAAAGTATCTCCGAGTGCATCAACGTGACAATGAATTTACCCTTAGTGCGCAGCATATAAAACGGTATCGAATTCTTCTGCGGCAATGCCAAGCACCGCTTGGTACAATTTAATGCTGCAGCAAAACATACGTTTTAACTGCACCTGAAAGAAACCGAATTCGGGTTCAATGACCGGCATAATTTTGTACAAAGAGCTGTTGTGAATGTTGTCCGAGAGCCCCTTAAAATAGGTTTTGCTTCCTAAGCCCCTATATTATTAATGTAAATCATATTATAAAAAGTATTTTTATACTGAAAATTTGTCAGGTTAAGATTTGGAAAAATCCTTGATAAGTCCAAGCCATAGGACTACATTAACCTTATATTTCAAGAATCAATGAAGTTTAGCGGCTACATCTGTTTATCTATTTACTTAAAGGAAAAATCATCTTGGCTAAAGCAAAAAAAGAGAAAACTGCTGCAGAAGAAAAAGTGAAAACCAACCAAATCGGTTTGGAAAAAAGCGAAACTGCACCGATTAATGAGAAGTTAAATTGCTCTGTTGTCAAGCTATCATGTGTTTTATCAAAATGTGCGCGGCTATCATTGGAATGTTAAAGGCGAGCATTTTTTCTCACTGCACACCAAATTTGAAGAACTCTATACCGAGCTGCAATTGCAGATTGATGAAATTGCCGAGCGCATTTTGACGCTGGCAGGCACACCGCTGCATGCTTACAGCGACTTTACGAAATATTCTTCTATCAAAGAAGATAAGAATGTGTTTGACGGCCGCGAATGTGTAGAAGGTCTGGTCAGTGGCTTACAGGAACTGATTGAAGAGCAACGCTCTGTGATTGAAGCGGCAGGCGAAGCCGGTGATGAAGGCACGGTTGATTTGATTACCGGCTATGTACAGGCGCAAGAGAAATTGATTTGGATGTATAACGCTTTCTTAGGCGTGAAGAAGTAACTAATATATTGTTTTTTAAATAGATGAAAAGCCGTCTGAAATTTTCAGACGGCTTTTTTTTACTTTTAAAACATTGATTTAAGAAATTTGAGAAATTAGCTTATTTGATTTTCATTGGACTTCATTTTAAGAAGCTTAATCAGAATTAATCGTCAGTAAAGCAATTATGACTGGTTCAGCCCCTATAAATCCACCAAATAATGCATCCATTTCAGATTGAGGGTGTATGTATTAACTAACCACCTAATCAAAAATTACTGTTAACAATCTGTCAATTGTACAAATAGCAACTACAAAAAAGCCAATCAATTACTTCTGATATATTTTCTAAATATGATGTTTCACATCCTTCAAACCAATCTATCAGAAAAAATTCACGCCGCTAACGCTGCTAAAATTTTATCGTGAATGCCACCAAAGCCACCATTGCTCATCACCAAAATCTGATCACCGCTTTGCGCGTGTTTCACAATCTTGACTACGAAGGCATCAAAATCTTGACCAACATGCAGTTTGTCGCCCAGCGGCGCCAACGCTTCAGCTACATCCCAATCCACGCCACCGGCATAGCAGAATATTTGGTCGGCTTCGCGCAGGCTTTCGGACAGCGCGGCTTTCATGGTGCCCAGTTTCATGGTGTTGGAACGTGGCTCCAGCACGGCTAAGATGCGGGCGTTACCCACCTTTTGGCGCAAACCGGCCACGGTGGTGGTAATCGCGGTCGGATGGTGGGCAAAATCGTCGTAAACAGTCACGCCGTTAACCGTGCCTTTGATTTCCATGCGGCGCTTCACGTTTTGGAATTGGCCTAAGGCTTCGCAGGCCGTCTGAACATCCACACCGACATGACGTGCGGCAGCAATCACGGCCAATGCGTTCATGCGGTTGTGTTCGCCCAATAATGCCCATGCAATGTGGCCGACTTGTTCGCCTTTGAAAAATACGTCAAAGCCACCCTGCTCGTCTGCTTCACCAATTTGCCAACCGGCTTGGTTGCCGAATAGTTCGACCGGTGTCCAGCAGCCTTTGTCTAAGGTTTCGTGAATACTTTCTTCGCGACCGTTGGCAACAATCAGGCCGTCTGAAGGCACCGTGCGCACTAAGTGGTGAAACTGGGTTTGAATTGCGCCCAAATCGGTAAAAATATCGGCATGGTCAAACTCGAGATTATTCAAAATCGCCGTGCGTGGGCGGTAATGCACGAATTTGCTGCGTTTATCGAAAAACGCCGTATCGTATTCATCGGCTTCAATCACGAAAAACGGCGATTTACTGTTTGGGTCTTGATGCGGAGTTTGCGGTAAACGCGCCGACACGCTGAAATTCTGTGGCACGCCGCCAATCAAAAAGCCCGGCGCCAAACCTGCATATTCCAACACCCAAGCCAGCATAGATGCTGTGGTGGTTTTGCCGTGTGTACCTGCCACGCCCAAGACCCAATGATGATGCAACACGTTTTCTGCCAACCATTGCGGGCCGGAAATATATGGCAAGCCACGGTTTAACACCGCTTCAACCACGTCCATGCCACGCTTGGCGACATTACCAATCACATACACATCGGCTTGAAACTCATCCAACTGCGCGGCATCGAAACCTTCGTGCACATCAATGCCCAAGGCTTCAAGTTGCGTACTCATCGGCGGATACATTTTGGCATCGCAGCCGCTGACTTTAAAACCTGCTTCTTTGGCAATGGCTGCTACGCCGCCCATAAATGTGCCGCCGATTCCGATAATGTGAATGTGTTTCATGATGCAAATATCTTGTTCAAAAACGCTCATTATAGCGGAAATCGGCTTAAAAGGCCGTCTGAAAATATGAGAAGCGTTTATATGGAGTATAATGTTCAGACATAATCACAACAGAGAGAGCCAACCATGAAATTTATCAAAAACCCGCGCTGCCGTTGCTTGGGCGCCCAATGAGCCCTTAAAAATCGAAGAATTAGATTTAATGCCGCCACAAAAAGGCGAAGTGTTGGTGCGCATTGTCACCACCGGCGTGTGCCATACCGACGCTTATACGTTTAGCGGACAAGATTCGGAAGGCGTGTTCCCTTGCGTATTAGAGCATGAAGGTGCCGGTATTGTCGAAGCAGTCGGCGAAGGTGTTACCGGTTTTGCCGTTGGCGATCATGTGATTCCACTTTACACCGCCGAATGCGGCAAATGCAAATTCTGTACTTCAGGAAAAACCAACCTGTGTTCGTCTGTCCGCACCACCCAAGGTAAAGGTTTGATGCCCGATGGCACAGTGCGCTTTTTCAAAGACGGCCAGCCGATTTATCACTATATGGGCACATCGACCTTCTCGGAATACACCGTTGTTGCCGAAGTGTCTTTAGCCAAAATCCAACCTGAAGCCCCGATTTAAAAGAAGTCTGCCTGCTCGGCTGTGGCGTGACCACCGGCATGGGCGCAGTGATGAACACGGCCAAAGTAAAACGCGGCGACACTGTAGCGATTTTCGGCTTGGGCGGCATCGGCTTGGCTGCCATTATCGGCGCACGCATGAGTGGCGCAAGCCGCATTATCGGTATCGACACCAATCCGTCTAAATTTGCTTTGGCAGAGAAACTTGGTGCTACCGATTTTATCAACCCGAAAGATTTCGATAAACCGATTCAAGAAGTAATTATCGAGATGACCGATGGCGGTGTGGATTATTCGTTTGAATGTATCGGCAATGTGGAAGTAATGCGCGCGGCTTTGGAATGCTGCCACAAAGGCTGGGGGGGAAAGCATCATTATCGGTGTGGCACCGGCCGGAGCGGAAATTTCCACCCGTCCGTTCCAATTGGTTACCGGCCGCGTATGGCGCGGTTCAGCATTCGGCGGCGTAAAAGGCCGCAGCGAATTGCCGGGCATTATCGACCAACATGCGCGGCGAATTTGCCTTGAGTGATTTCATTACTCACACCATGCCTTTGGACAACACCGCGTTTGATTTGATGCACGAAGGTAAATCGATTCGCAGCGTGATTCATTATTAATCGGGCAATATGAATAAAAAGATAGGCCGTCTGAAAGTAATTGCTTACTTTCAGACGGCCTTATTCATGGAATATTAATTTCAGTGAATTTTAAAAATCTGACATTTTGATTATTTTCACACCGAAACGATTTGTGCATTTCCCACAAAAAAACTTACTTAAGCGATTAAGTAAGCTTTTTATAGAAACGCATATTTCAAACCGTTCCAAATTATTGATTATCCAATTAACGCTCGCTTAAAGCCTGTTTCATACGGGTAATTGGTTTGATTAAGTATTGGAATACGGTTTTTTCACCGGTTTTCACATCAACTGTTGCCACCATACCCGGGATAATCGGCATTTCTTTGCCGTTTTTGTCCGTCAAGCTGTTGCTGTCCGTTTGTACCAAAATACGGTAATACACTTGGTTCGGATCAAGCTTCAAATCATTGGCACGGTTTTGCATAGAGTTACTTACGGTATCTGGGCTGATTAAGGTCACTTTACCGTCTAAACCACCGTAAATGGCATAATCATACGCACTGATTTTCACCACAGCCGGCAAACCCGGGCTCATAAAGGCTACGTCTTGCGGGCGGATATAGGCTTCTACCAACAATTTGTCGTCTAAAGGTACGATTTGCATGATGTCTTGACCCACATTCACCACACCACCAACAGTATTGATTTGAATATCCTTCACAATACCACGCATCGGTGCACGGATTTGCGAACGCTCTACTGGGTCGGCGCGCATGGCTGTGTTTTCTTTGGCTTGAGCCAATTCAGATTCAGCCTGCACCAATTCATTATTGGCATCAGCCATATAGCGGTTGCGTCGCTCAGCAATTTGCAAAGTCAATTCGCTGGATTGACGCTGCATACGCAACAATTCCACTTCCGAAACCACGCCTTGCGCCACCATTGGTGCAGTGATTTCAATTTCTTTATCCAACGTTGCTTTGCTCAAGCTCAGGCTTTGAATCGCATCAGTCACTGCACGACGGCGGGCATTGTAAGCAGCCTGTTCACGCGCACGCAATTCGTTGCTGATGCCTTTTGGAAAAGTCAACGCTGTGTTGTAAGCTTCTGCCTTCAAACGTGCTACCATGGCTTCTAAGTTGGCCACTTTAGCTTCGCTTTCGCGCAATACAGCCGAGCTGCGTGTATCGTCTAATTTCAGCAAGATTTGGCCTTTTTCGACAATATCACCTTCTTTCACCGAGATTTCGGTGATGATGCCCGGATCCAAACTTTGAATCACTTGCTCACGGCTGCTGGGAATCACATTGCCGTTACCACGGGTCACTTCTTCAATCGGGCTGTTATAAGCCCAAATCACGAAGACCACCAGAAACAGGAAAAACAGGATAATGACCCAAAATTGCCCGCTGTGTTTTTCTTTTTGCAAGGCTGCATTCAAATCATTGATTAAATGCAAATCCTTATGTTTGACGTTGTTTTCACTACTCATAATGATAAACCTCAATTGGGTGTTTTTATTAAAGGCCGTCTGAAACCTTTTTATTATGTGAATCGGTTTTTACGACTGATTGGCCGAAGCTTGCGCGCTTACCTGAACATTGGCAGTTGCTTGGTGTGCAGGTGCATTATTATTGCCTTGTTGCGCCGCTTTGTTTTTGTTTTGCTCATTTTGCATCAGGTTTTGCAATACCAAATCACGCGGACCGTCCATCACCACTTTACCGTTATCCATGACAATGATGCGGTTGACAATTTGCAATACTTGCGGGCGGTGCGTCACCAAAACCATGGTACGGTCTTTACCCCATTGTGCGATCGCATTCAAGGCCATGCGCTCGGTAGCTTGGTCAAGACTGGTCGTCGGCTCATCCAACAACACCACTTTGGGATTGCGCAACGTCATGCGCGCCAAGGCGATAATTTGTTTTTGGCCGCCTGACAAACCTAAGCCGTCTTCGCCCAAAGGCATATCCAAACCGCGTGGGTGGCTGCGGATAATTTTATCCAAGCCGAAACGTTTTAAGGCATTCAGCAAATCTTGGTCGGAAGAATAACCATCGGTACGCGCCAAATCCATGTTTTCACGCAAAGTACCCAAGAACAAACGTGGCGCCTGACTCAGCAAAACCACTTGATTACGCAGAAAATTCGGATCCAATTGACGCATATCTACGCCATCTAAGGTCACATTGCCTTTATCTGTGTCGTAAAGGCCGCTTGCCAATTTCAGCATGGTGCTCTTACCGCTACCGATACGGCCCAAAATACCGACTTTTTCACCCGGTTTGATGGTAACGCGCAAGTCGCTTACGGCGGCATTTGCATCGTCTTGATATTTAAATGATACGTTTTCAAAGGTAATCGCACCTTGGACATTATCCAAAGTAATGTATTTGCGTTCCGGGCTGCGCTCAATAGGACGCTCAACAATTTCATTGATGCCCTGCAATGCTAATTTTGCTTGCTGGAAGCGGGTTGCCAAGCCGGCGATTTGTGCCAATGGTGCCAACGCACGACCCGATAGAATTACCGAAGCAATCAACGCACCCATGGTGATACGGTCAGCAGTATTTTCCGCATGAATCAGATACGTGCCCACCAATACCAAAAATACAGTATTCAACTGCTGCATACCCACGGCAAAATTAACCATGAAATTGCTGGTATCTTTAACCTTAATCGCAGATGCCGATGTTTTGGCAGTGTATTCATCCCAACGTTGTTGCGCCCAAGAAGTCGCATTGTTGGTTTTAAGTGTTTCAATGCCTTCAATGGCTTCAACGGCCAAGCCCGAACGTTGCGAACCTTCTTTCATTGATTCATTGATGTGGCGTGATAAGGGACGCTGAACCAAAAAGCCGACAATAATCACAATCGGAATGATGGCCAAAGGCACCAAAGCCAATTTGCCGCCAACAATGCCGATTACAGTAATAAATAACAGCAAGAATGGCAAATCCACCAAAGTCAGCAAACTGGCGCTGGTCATGAATTCACGCACTGATTCAAATTCGCGCAAGTTATTCGCATATGAACCTGAAGAAGCCGGACGGTCAGCCAAACGTAAAGCCATCACGCGGCGGAACAAAGCCGAGCTGATGATTAAGTCGGCTTTTTTACCGGCAATATCAGTTAGATGGCCGCGAATCATCTTTGCGGCAAATTCAAATGTAATCGCCAAGACCACACCAATACTCAATACCCATAAGGTTTCATAAGCTTGGTTGGGAATCACGCGGTCGTAAACATTCATCACATATAACGAGCTGACCAAAGCCAAAAAGTTAATGATGAAGGTCGCTAAAATCACTTGGTAATAATAACCGCGGAAACGCCAAATCACCTTCCAAAACCATGCTTTAGGCAGATGGTACTCTGGCAATTCCGAGCGGGTATCCGACACCATTTTTGGTTTAATAAACCAGCAATAGCCCAAATACAGCACCGATAATTGCTCATGATCCAGTTCTTGCTCTAAACCATCCACCTGGCGGATGTGATATTTACGCCCCTTACCCGCACCTTCGATTTGGGTAATCACGGCGGCTTCTTCATTGTGCAAAATAATCAGCACAGGCGCCGCCAAAGACGGAATGTCTTCCAAATTTCGTTTGGACAAGGTATTTTCAAAGCCGTGGCTGCGTAAGACTTCAGTAAGAGAGTGATAGTTGACATTCAGTTTTTGATCCCGCACCACCTCTGCCGAAAGCGCTGCTTCCGACACAGGAGCCCCTAATAAGCGGGTAACTAATGCAACATGTTCAATAATAGCTTTCATGATGATGGATTCACGTAATGATGATAAATTTTCTGATGTTTATTGCTTCACGCCGGCCCAATTGGCCACTTGTGACTGTGTGACAAGGTATTCCAAAGCGGCATCACGGAAATCGTTGTGCGCGGTAATGTTTTCCTGCTCGATGCGCGATAACTCGGTATAGGCACCCAATACGTCAGTCAAAGTGCGACGGGCAATTCGGAATTGCAATTCGTAGGTTTTCACTACGTCTTTTTGCGCCGCGATGTGTTGTGATGTGATTTCGGCACGCTGCTCACTTTGTCTCATGTCAATTTCAGCAGTTTGTGCTTTTTCGTTGACATCACGCAGTATTTGTTCGGATTTAGATTCAGCCGCAATCAAAGCATGCGCATTTTTTTGCACATTATGACGGGCAGCAATATCCAACACATTCCAAGCCACATTTAAATAAAGTTGCTTGGTTTCTTTGGTAGCATTGCCCTCCAAATTGATGGCTGGGAGGCGTTGCGATTTGGAAACATCCAACTCGGCTTTTACACTCTCCTGCTCAGCGATTTGCGCCTGATAAGACGGATTAATGTTTTTATCCGGATTCTGATAGGTTTGTACCAAGCTGGTTGACGTATCGCTGCGGAATGGATCAGTCAAATCCGCTTCTGTCATTTTCTTACCGGTATAGCGCGATAAACGGCTCAAGGCCAATTCCATGGTACGGCGTTGTTGCGAAATGGTGGTTTCTACTTGCAATTGACGCGCTCTGGCTTCAATCAGCTCAGAACGGCGGCCGCTGTCATACTTCGCAATAACATTCAAATCTTTCAAAAGGTTATTATGGCGAACCAGGCTCTGCTGATTCACCAGCAACATTTCTTTGGCACGTAAAGCAGTCAGGTATAACTTGCCCACTTCGCTGCCCAATTGTTCTTGCGTTTCGAAATATTTGTGTTTGTAATATTTTTCTTTGTTTTTATCACGTCGCACAGCGGCTTCGATACCGCCCCAAGAATACAGATTGAGCGTGCCGCGCACACCCAAGCCGCCGTCCATATCATCGCTTTTGTCTTGGTTTTTTTCAGCCAATACCTGGACTCCGGTCAAGGTCAATATCGGGTAGTGGCCGGCACGGGTGGCTTTGGTGGTGCTTTTGGCAGATTCTTCCGTAGCTTTCGCTTCCAACACGGTCGGGTCGGAAAGCATGGATGCTTTGAGAATATCTTTGAGATCCTGCGCAGAAACAGTTTGCGCAGACATCATACAAACAATCGAAAGTAAGGAAATTTTTTTCAGAAACCCCGATTGGCGGGCGCTGAACGGCATAAGATGGGAAAGTGGGGGGCGCATATGATTCACAACAAGTGTATCCGTATATGTGTTTGTTATGGGCTAAAAAATTCTTGCAATTTAATTGGTTGACAGCCTATTCTATTAATGTTCACAGCATATCATCATATTTAACATTTCTCATCATTTCTCAGATAAAAGGTATCGATACGCTACCAAAAGTACACGTTTCTTTATACTGTCAATAAAGTGACTATTTGTTTATCATCAGAATCTATGAACCGTATGTATCGTTTGCTAATTAATGCAAACCAGACAAAACAAGAGGTCGTTGGAAACAAACTCTTGCAATAATTCTAACTTATTGATGAGAAGAAATAATCTGCAACATTTGCCCCAATACTTTCGGATTGCCGGCCACTACATCACCGGTTTCCAACCAGCTTTCGTTTCCTTTCATATCAGTCACGATACCACCCGCTTCTTGTAAAATCAATGCACCAGCAGCAATATCCCAAGGTTTTAAGTTAAATTCAAAAAAACCGTCCAAACGTCCGCAAGCCACGGCACACAAATCCAACGCAGCCGCACCTTCACGGCGACCACCGGCGGTTTTCGACAAAAAATCTTTCAAGATAGCCAAATACTTGTCCATCATGCTTTGATCAACCACCGGAAAACCTGTACCAATTAAGCAACGGTTTAATTCAACGCGGCTGGAAACACGGATACGGCGATCATTCAGCAATGCGCCTTTGCCACGCGATGCCATATATAAATCATTGCGTTCAGGCGCGTAAACCAAGGCTTCTTGTAACACACCTTTGTGCAGCAGCGCCATAGAAATCGCATATTGTGGATGACCGTGCAAGAAATTGGTGGTGCCGTCTAAAGGATCGATAATCCATTCGTATTCGGCATTGTCTTTACCGTGGGAACCGGTTTCTTCGCAGGTGATTTTGTGATGTGGGTAGGCTTCTTTGAGCGCGCCCACCAGAATCATTTCTGATTCACGATCAACATTGGAAACAAAATCGTTAAAGGCTTTACTGTCGACTTTGACAGTATCCAGATTGCCGCCGGCACGGGTCATCATCTGGCCGGCGCGACGGGCAGCTTTAAAGGCAGTATTTAAAATCGGGTTCATGGGTTTCTTTCTAGAATAAGGTACAATACCGCTTGGCGCACAGTAACCGCACGCCAAGCGCAACGTTTTCACGTTTCCAATGTTGTTAAAGAACGTTTCAGATTTTCAGACGGCCTGTTTTGATAAAGGCCGTCTGAAAGAAATGGAGAAATGGAAGTATGCCGCATTATAACCGATTAGCTTTGAAACCGAAACAAACATGATTGCCAAACCCACCCTGCCCGACTATTTAAACCACATCCACATCATTCTCACGCGCACCAGCCATCCGGCCAATATCGGCTCGGCCGCGCGCGCCATGAAAACCATGGGTTTGTACAAGCTCACTATTGTCGCGCCCAACCTGATGGCCACGCCGATGACGGAACATCCGCCTGTGTTCGACCCGCAAAACCCGCAAAATTTCCAATTACCGGAAGAAAGCTTCACACTGGCATCAGGTGCGGCCGATGTATTGGCCAACGCCAAAATTGTTGCTACTTTAGATGAGGCCTTGGCCGACACGACCATCAGTTGCGCGCTCACCAGCCGCCGCCGTGAAATCACTGCGCCGCTGCAAACCCCTCGTCAATTAGTGCCCGAATTATTACAAGCAGCGGCCAACGGCGGACAAGTGGCCTTAGTGTTCGGCAACGAAACCTTCGGCCTGTCGATTGAAGAAGTGCAGGCCTGCAACCGCTTGATGACCATCAACGGCAATCCTGATTATTTCTCGCTGAATCTCGCCCAAGCCGTGCAAGTGGTTTGCTATGAGATTTTCAGCCAAACCGATGTGCCGATGACGCACTTGCAGCAGGAAGACCACGCCGCCACCCACGAGCAAATCAAAGGCATGGTGTCACACATGGAATCGTTGATGCATGACGTAGACTTTTTCAAACGCCGCAACAGCGAACGCCTGATGCGCCGTATGCAAAGCCTGTTCGGCCGCGCCAACACGCAAACAGAAGACATCGACATTTTGCGCGGTTTTTTCAATACCTTGAAACAACGTTTGAAAGATTAATTTTTTCAGACGGCCTTCATTCCTAAAACGCCCGTCTGAATCAAAATAGACTCATGAATTACGCCCTTGATGCCTTATGGTGGAAACTCACCAGCCAGTCCGTGCGCGAGCTGGCAAGCTTGCTTACCGCCCCGCCCCTGTGGCACAGCGGAGCAGAATTACCGGTGCGCGAATTGCTGGGCGAACACGGTTTCCGCTACCTGCTCTCGCTCGATCAAAATCCCCAGCCGCTCACCGATTATCTGGCGCAACACGCGCCGTTTGGCCGCCGTTTGGGTTTATATGCCGAACATTTGCTGGCCTTTTGGTTCAACCGCGCGCCGCATGCCGAATTGTTGGCACAAAACCTGCAAGTGGTTTCAGACGGCCTCACCGTCGGCGCAGCGGATTTTATCGTCAAACTCAACGGTAAGGCTTATCATCTTGAATTAACGTGTAAATATTATGGCAGTACCAGCGGACAATTTAATGATTTATGCGGTTTAAACCGGCAAGACCGCTTGGCCGATAAAGCCAACAAATTACCGCAGCAACTGATGCTGCTGAAATTTTCAGACGGCCTCAAAACCTTGCAGCAACATCAATTACCGAACCATTTGCAACCGGCCTCAATTGTGCGCGGGATCGGCTTTTTTACCGAAGGCTTTACTGATTTCCAAGCGCCGCTCAATCCTTACGCTTGGCGCGGCGTGTATCTGAGCGATTGGAACGCACACGATTTCAGCCGCACCGACACGCGTTATTACCTGCTCGAGCGCATGGCCTATCTCGCACCCGCCCGTGTGACTGAAACAGAAACCTTAAGTACCGAAGCCGTGCGCCAAATCGACAGCGGCTTAGTCGCCGTACTCGAGCGTCGTCCCGACGGCTATTGGCACGAAATATTGCGTATCATGAAAAGCGTGTAAGTGCCGCTTCAATCTGTTGCCTAGCTTCTTTTTCAGACGGCATCGTCTTCAGGCCGTCTGAAAATCCCGTATAATCGACCTATTTCATGATTTAAAGTAACCCGCCCATGACACCGATTCAACTCGAACACACCGCCGCATTGCTGGCCGACATGCTGACTTTCAAGCAACCTGCCGATGCGGTTTTGTCCGCCTACTTCCGCGAGCACAAAAAGCTCGGCCGCCAAGACCGCCACGAAATCGCCGAAACCGCCTTTGCCGCTTTGCGTCATTATCAAAAAATCGCCGCCGTGTTACGCCGCCCCCACGCCCAATCGCGCAAAGCCGCGCTGGCGGCATTGGTGCTCGGCCGCAGCGTCAACATCGGCAAAATCCAAGATTTGCTCGATGAAGAACAAACTGAGTTTCTCAGCCATTTAAAAGCGCGCAAAGCCGAGTTTTCAGACGGCCTGCATACCGCTGCCGAATTACCGGAATGGCTGATTGCACAATTGCAAACCCATTACAGCGACGAAGAAATTCTCGCTTTCGGCCGCAGCATCAACCAACCCGCGCCGCTGGATTTGCGCGTGAATACCTTGAAAAACAAGCGCGATAAAGTCTTGGCCGTCTTGCAAGCCGAAGAACCGAGCGCCGAAGCCACGCCGTTTTCACCGTGGGGCATCCGTTTGAAAAACAAAATCGCCTTAAACAAACACGATTTGTTTCTTGACGGTTCGGTCGAAGTGCAAGATGAAGGCAGCCAATTGCTGGCTTTACTGGTCGGTGCCAAACGCGGGGAAATCGTAGTCGATTTTTGCGCCGGAGCAGGCGGCAAAACCTTGGCCATTGGTGCACAAATGGCAAACAAAGGCCGCATCTACGCCTTCGACATCGCCGAAAAACGCTTGGCTAATCTCAAACCGCGAATGACCCGCGCCGGCCTGACCAACATCAACCCAGAGCGCATCAGCAGCGAACATGACAGCCGCATCGCCCGCCTCACCGGCAAAGCCGACCGCGTTTTGGTTGATGCACCGTGTTCAGGCTTGGGCACATTGCGCCGCAACCCCGATTTGAAATACCGCCAATCGCCGGAAACCGTGTCCGACTTATTGGCACAACAACACAGCATTCTCACCGCAGCTGCCAAATTGGTTAAACCGAAAGGCCGCTTGGTATATGCCACCTGCAGCATTTTGCCGGAAGAAAACGAACATCAGGTCGAGCGTTTCTTGGCCGAAAATCCCGAGTTTGAATTGCTCGACAGCAGCGAATTGCTCGCCGCCGCCAAAGTGGACTTAAACACCGGTCAATACCTGCGTATGAATTCTGCGGTTCACCATACCGATGGTTTCTTTGCGGCGGTATTGCAGCGCAAATGACAATAGGCCGTCTGAAAATATAAACTGAAACACCTTTGCAAAAGTCTTTCAAAAGCTAATACGCACAAAACCGACGTCATTTCCGCGCAGGCGGGAATCCATTTTCGAGCATAGCAAACTGTTAAATAAAATAGGTTTCTTAGATTTTGCGGTGATTCCCGCCTGCGCGGGAATGACGTCGCGTTTGTATATACTGGTTTTTGAAGGAACTTTGCAAAGATCGCCAACTTTATTTTCAGATGGCCGTTGCTTGAATTTCATCCTTTACGTCCTATTTACTCACCGTATTGCCAAAAGAGTCATTTTAAATTCCCGCAACTTGCGTATAATGATGACATTCAAACCGAATCAATCCGATTGTTTTAAAGGAACCATACATGAGCATTCATGATCAAATCAAAGAAGTTGTCACCACCCACCGTGTTGTCTTGTTTATGAAAGGCACCAAGCAATTCCCGCAATGCGGCTTCTCTTCGCGCGCCGTACAAATTTTGAATGCAGTTAACTGCACCGATTATGTAACGGTTAACGTGTTGGAAAACGACGAAGTGCGCCAAGGCATTAAAGAATACAGCGACTGGCCGACCATTCCGCAACTGTATGTCAACGGTGAATTTGTCGGCGGCTCCGACATCATGATGGAAATGTTCGAAGCCGGCGAATTGGAAGAAGTGTTAAAAGCCTAATTATTAACAAAGGCCGTCTGAAACCCTGTTCAGACGGCCTTTTTCATGGTTTACACTGTTTGCGCGACACCTAAAAAAAAGTATAATAAGCTCACTTTACCAGATACCGAGTAGAAGCAATGAATGTGACCGTCATCGACCATCCCTTGGTCAAACACAAATTAACCCTGATGCGCGAAGCTGAATGCAGCACCTATAAATTCCGCGCACTCGCCACCGAACTCGCCCGCCTGATGGCCTACGAAGCCAGCCGCGATTTCACCATGGAAAAATACATCATCGACGGCTGGTGCGGCCGTATTGAAGGCGAGCGCATCAAAGGCAAAACCTTAACCGTGGTACCGATTTTGCGTGCCGGCTTGGGCATGCTCGACGGTGTATTGGATTTGATTCCCACTGCCAAAATCAGCGTGGTCGGCCTGCAACGCGACGAAGAAACCTTAAAGCCGGTTTCCTACTTTGAAAAATTCGTCGACAGCATGGACGAGCGCCCTGCCTTGATTATCGACCCTATGCTGGCCACCGGCGGCTCGATGGTTGCCACCATTGATTTATTGAAAGCCAAAGGCTGCAAAAACATCAAAGCCTTGGTATTGGTTGCCGCACCCGAAGGCGTGAAAATCGTCAATGATGCGCATCCCGATGTAACCATCTACACCGCCGCGCTCGACAGCCATCTGAACGAAGACGGCTACATTATCCCGGGCTTGGGCGATGCCGGCGATAAGATTTTCGGCACACGATGATTCAAATAAGCAGGCCGTCTGAAAAATATCAGCTTTCAGACGGCCTGAGACCTTTGCAAAACCCTAGATTTGAGTACAGTTCAAAGTTGCAGCAGCATAAAAAGCGCAGACCTATCATAAAGATAGGCAAACTCTCGAGCAGCGCGCAACGAAGAAATGTACCAAAGATGAAGATTTTGCAAAGGTCTCAGCCTGTTTCCCCCTTTCTTCACCACATCAAATTAAGGAACACCATGGGCTTTCAAGACAATCTGGCTGCCATGCCTGCAATCGACCACTTAAGCGGTCTGGACGTTAATACCGAACAAGGCGAAACTGTTCATCATATTCCTGCCGCACCGGGCAAGATCGGATCATTAAAACTCTATCACGCGCTGGCGCAAGAATTTGATAACCAATTAAACACCACTGCCGCCGAACGCGGTTTGGCCTTGTTTGCAGAGCATGTGGCCGATGCCGAAGCCAATCCGGGCAAACACCCTAACATCGATTTGCTCTTTAAAGTAAAAGCCGAAAATTTGGTTTATCAATTGAAACCATTACAAGCTTAATTGAAGATAAATGCCGTCTGAAAAACCATTTCAGACGGCATTTTGTTACCCCGTAACAAAATCGTTTACATTATTTAAAATATGTTATACCATAACTAATCGTTTACTTGAACCACCTTACTTTTTAGAGAACAGCCATCATGAAAAAATCTATTTTGCTGATTACTTCCGTATTGTTCCTATCCACCGCCGCACACGCCCACCGCGTATGGGTTGAAACTGCCCACACCCACGGCGGCGAACACCTGACCGCCGAATTGGGCTACGGCGAATTTCCAGAATTAGAGCCGATTGCCAAAGACCGCCTCAACATCTTCAAACCATTGCAACTGGTGACCGAAAAAGGCAAAGAAAACCTGATTCAAAAAGGCCAATTCAACTACCAATACCGCAGCAACCGTCCGGTTAAAGACGGCAGCTACTTAGTAATTGCCGAATACCAACCGACTTTCTGGTCGAAAAACGCCGCTGGTTGGAAACGTGTGAATAAAACCGAAATGGCCGATGCCGCTTACTGCGAAGAAAGCCGTATGTACGGCAAAAACATCGTCAACGTCGGCCATGAAAGTGCAGACACCGCCATCATCACCAAACAAGTCGGCCAAAACTTAGAAATCGTACCGCTCGACAATCCGGCTAACGTTCACGCCGGCGAACGCTTTAAAGTACGCGTACTCTATCGTGGCGAACCGTTGGCCAACCATCCGGTAACCGCAACCTTCGACGGCTTTGACAACAGTGACCGCAGCAAAACCCACAAAGTAGAAGCGCAAGCATTCTATGATGTGACCAACGACAAAGGCGAAGTAGACATCATTCCATTGCGCCAAGGCTTCTGGAAAGTCAATGTTGAGCACAAAACCGACTTCCGCGACCAAAAAGTCTGCGAAAAAGAGTCTAACTACTCCACGCTCACCTTCCAAATCGGCCATACGAACCACTAATCCATACGTCTAAAAACTGCCGAAATACGCGGCAATACATTGCAAACGTCAAAGGGCGTCTGAACATTCAGACGGCCTTTTTTTCAATCAAAAACTCAAGGCCGACGAGGCGAAAACCGCCATTCACCCAAAGCCAAATCCAATTCAAAAATATCCAAGCACCCAATCGTTACCCGCACCAAACGCAAACACGGATAACCGGCCTTCGCCGTCATGCGTCGCACTTGGCGGTTTTTACCTTCAGTAATCTTAATTTCCAACCAAAAATCCGGCACTGTTTTACGCATCCGAATCGGCGGCTGACGCGGCCACAGTTTATCCGCTTCCCCCTCGGCCAATACACGCACCTTGGCAGGCCCCGTCACAAAATCACCCAAATCCACACCACGGCGCAAAAAATCCAACTTTGCCTCATCCGGCACGCCTTCTACCTGCGCCCAGTAAGTTTTTTCCTGTTTAAACTTGGGATCCGCAATTCTGGCCTGCAAACGCCCGTTATTCGTCAACAACAACAAACCTTCACTATCCGTATCCAAGCGCCCAGCTGGATAAAAACCCGGCTGCTCGACATAATCTTTCAGGCATGGGTGTTTCTCATGCGGTGAAAACTGGCAAATCACGCCATAAGGTTTGTTTAAAACAATCAAATCATTCATTCAGACGGCCTCAATATTGTTTTGGATATTCAAGCAACAACCGTAAACCAATGCAACACGTTTGCATCATGATGGTTGATAACACAATAAATCTCCACCAGAACAAAACAAAACCCGCTGATTTATCAGCGGGTTTTGTTTTGTTCTGGCGGAGTAAGAGGGATTCGAACCCTCGATGCAGGTTGACCCCACATGCTTCCTTAGCAGGGAAGTGCCTTCAGCCTCTCAGCCATTACTCCTAAGGAAACCTGAACTATACTGGTTTGCCGCAGGGCTGTCAAGCATGAAAAAAGAACGGTTCAATAAACATCTGAATTAATTGGGAACAAAATTAATTACTCCGGATAGTTAAGACCAATCTGATTTCACCTTGCTCGGTTTACCTCCGCAGCCGATATTCATCGCTCACTCGCCCATCTTTGATTAGGCAGCGTTTGCTATACCAAAAAACTAGCTTATTGATAATGACTGCATTCCCCAATTTCTTTAAATTATGCCATAATAAGGTGTGCCATACCGCTTGGCATGGAAAAGAAAAACCTTAACCTACAAGAGAATCTCTATGACTAACAAAGCCACCATTATCTATACCCACACCGATGAAGCACCTGCTTTGGCAACCAAATCATTCCTGCCTATCGTATGTGTGTTTACCCAATTCGCCGACATCAACGTAGAAACCAAAGATATTTCATTGGCCGGCCGTATTTTGGCCACGTTCCCGGATTTTTTGAAAGAAGAGCAACGCGTGCCGGATGCTTTGGCCGAGTTGGGCGAGCTGGTGAAAAAACCAGAAGCCAACATCATCAAGCTGCCGAACATCAGCGCGTCTGTACCGCAACTGACTGCTGCGATTAAAGAATTGCAGGCGCAAGGTTTTGCTGTGCCGGATTTCCCGACCGACCCGAAAACCGATGAAGAAAAAGCCATCCGCGAGCGCTATGACCGAATCAAAGGCAGCGCGGTAAACCCTGTTTTGCGCGAAGGCAACTCTGACCGCCGCGCGCCTAAAGCCGTGAAAAACTTTGCCAAGAAAAACCCACACAGCATGGGCGCTTGGTCTAAAGATTCCAAAACCCACGTTGCCACCATGCAAAGCGGCGACTTTTTCCATAACGAACAATCGGTTACCGTACCGGCCGCCACTTCTGTTTCTATTGTCTTCACCGACAAACAAGGCAACAAAAAAGAATTACGCAAACCGGTTAACCTGAAAGACGGCGAAATCATCGACGCAACCGTGATGAACAAAAAAGCCTTGGTGAGCTTCTTGAATGAGCAAGTGAAAGAAGCCAAAGAGCAAGGTTTGCTGTTCTCATTGCACATGAAAGCGACCATGATGAAAGTGTCTGACCCGATTATCTTCGGTCACGCCGTGAAAGCTTTCTTTGCCCCTGTATTTGAAAAATTCGGTGGCGAATTGGCCGCTGCCGGTGTCAACGTAAACAACGGTTTCGGCAACTTGTTAGGCAACTTGGACAAACTGCCGCCTGAAACCAAAGCTGCGGTTGAAGCCGAAATCGCTGCTGTATACGCGGCCAACCCTGATTTGGCGATGGTGGATTCCGACAAAGGTATCACCAACCTGCACGTACCAAGCGACGTGATTGTCGATGCCTCTATGCCGGCGATGATCCGCAATTCCGGTCAAATGTGGGATAAAGAAGGCAAGCAGCAAGATACCAAAGCCGTGATTCCTGACAGCAGCTACGCCGGCGTGTACCAAGCCACCATCGATTTCTGCCGCGAACACGGCGCATTCGACCCGACCACCATGGGTACGGTGCCAAACGTCGGCCTGATGGCACAAGCAGCCGAAGAATACGGTTCGCACGACAAAACTTTTGAAATCGAAGCCGACGGTGTGGTTGAAGTAGTTAATGCTTCGGGCGAAGTGTTGATGAAGCACGAAGTTGAAGCCGGCGACATCTGGCGCATGTGCCAAACCAAAGATGCTCCGGTGAAAGACTGGGTACAATTGGCGGTAAACCGTGCCCGCTTGAGCAACACCCCTGCCGTATTCTGGCTGGATGAAAAACGCCAGCACGATAAGAGCCTGATCAACAAGGTGGAAACCTACCTGAAAGACTTGGATACCGATGGTTTGGATATCCGCATTCTGTCTCCCGTAGAAGCGACCAAGTTCAGCTTGGAACGCATCAAAAATGGCGAAGACACCATCTCTGTAACCGGTAACGTATTGCGCGACTACCTGACCGACTTGTTCCCGATTTTGGAATTGGGTACCAGCGCAAAAATGCTGTCTATCGTGCCTTTGATGAACGGCGGCGGCATGTTTGAAACCGGTGCGGGCGGCTCTGCACCGAAACATGTGCAACAATTCTTGGAAGAAAACCACTTGCGTTGGGACTCTTTGGGTGAATTCTTGGCCTTGGCGGTATCATTTGAGCATTTGGCTCAAAAAACCGGCAACAGCAAAGCGCAAGTTCTGGCTGACACTTTGGACGCCGCTACCGAGCAATTGCTGTTGAACGGCAAGTCTCCAAAACGCAAAGCCGGCGAACTCGACAACCGTGGCAGCCACTTCTACATCGCGCTCTACTGGGCACAAGCATTGGCCGATCAAGACAAAGATGCTGAGTTGAAAGCCAAATTTGCGCCATTGGCTGAAACCCTGACGGCCAACGAAGATAAAATCGTGGCAGAATTGGCCGCCGGTCAAGGTAAAGCTGTGGACATCAAAGGCTACTACAGCCCGAACGAAGAGTTGGCTTCTGAAGCAATGCGCCCAAGCACCACTTTGAACGCGGCTTTGGCTGCACTGTAAAATGAAAGCGAGGCCGAGACCTTTGCAAAACTTCGGATTTGAGTACAGTTCGAAGTTAGAGCAGCGCAGAAAGCGCAGACATATCATGAAGATAGACAAGATTTCGAGCTGCGCATAACGAAGAAATGTGCCAAGGATGAAGATTTTGCAGAGGGCTCAGGCCGAATTTTTTGTAACATGTGTCACATTCATTGAATTTGGCTGCTGACATTCATCAAAGGCCGTCTGAAAGTTAACCACACTTTCAGACGGCCTTTTTATATGTTGCTTTATGGTTCAGACGACCTGCAAACGGGATAAGATTATTGCCTGGCAATCCACCCGAACAATCTATCCGCTTTGCCTTATTTAGCCTATAATGCATGTTTAACGATTCCGCGCCGTTTGAATGTTCAGACGGCCTGTTTTATTTTCTGCGCTATTGTCATGCTTCTCGATATCAACCGTTATCCTTTTCCCGTTTTCAAAAAAGAAATCCGCCACTTGATTTTGCTGGCGGTGCCGATGCTGTTGGCACAGGTGGCGCAGATCGGCATCGGTTTCGTAGATACCGTGATGGCCGGTGGTGCGGGTAAGGAAGATTTAGCCGCCGTGGCTTTGGGCAGCGGCGCATTTGCCACCATTTTCATCACTTTTATCGGCATCATGACTGCGCTGAACCCCATCATCGCCCAGCTTAATGGTGCGGGTAAATTTGATGAAGTGGGTGAAACCGGCCGCCAAGGTTTGTGGTTCGGGCTGACCTTGGGCATAATCGGTATGCTGCTGATGTGGACGGTGATTATGCCGTTTCGCAACTGGTTGGATTTGAGCGGCTACATCGAAGACACGATGGCGCTGTATATGATTTTTACCGGTTTGGGCATGCCCGCGGCGATGATACACCGCGCGCTGCACGCGTATGCCTCCAGCCTCAACCGCCCGCGCGTGATTATGTGGGTCAGCGTGGCAGCGTTTTTTCTGAATGTGCCTCTCAATTATATATTTGTCTACGGCAAATTCGGCATGCCGGCTTTGGGTGGTGCAGGTTGCGGCTTGGCGACAGCTTTGGTGTTTTGGTTCAACGCCATCGCTTTATGGCTGTATGTTACCAAACAGGATTATTTCAAAAAATTCAAGCTGACTGACCGCTTCAGCAAGCCGGATTGGGCGGCTTTTAAAAATTTTTGGAAACTGGGCGCACCGATTGGTTTGTCTTACTTTTTGGAAGCCAGCGCGTTTACCTTCATTGTGTTTTTAGTAGCGCGTTTGGGCGAAGATTACGTGGCGGCGCAACAGGTGGTCATCAGCCTGACCGGCATTATTTATATGGTGCCGCAAAGTGTCGGCGCAGCTTCGACCGTGCGTGTGGGTTTTGCACTCGGCCGCCGCCAATTTGCCCGCGCCCGATATATTTCCGGCGTATCGTTGATTTTAGGCTGGGCATTGGCTGTCATCACCGCCTTGGCTTTGATATCATTGCGTTATCCTTTGGTGGGCATGTACACCGACGATGCGGCGGTACTGAACATTGCCGCAGGTGTGTTGCTGTTGGCGGCGGTGTTCCAATTGTCTGACTCGACCCAGTGCATTGCTTCCTACGCCCTACGCGGCTATAAAGTTACCAAAGTGCCGATGTATATCCATGCCATTGCCTTTTGGCTGTGCGGTCTGCTACCGGGCTATATCTTGGCTTACCGCTTCGACATGGGCTTGAACGGTTTTTGGGCGGCCCTAATCGTATCGCTCAGCATTGCCGCGATGGCATTGGTTTGGTGTTTGGAATTGTGTAGCAAATCATTGGTGAAATCTTATGCACGATAAATTTCAGACGGCGCGAATCACGTGCCGTCTGAAAACCATCATATTTATTTTTTTCAGACGGCCTTATCCTATGCCGTCTGAAACCTTTTCTCAGGCTTTATCATGAAACTCAGTTATCAAACCGACCTGACTCCCTACAACACCTTCGGCCTTAAAGCCAATGCCCATGCCTTTGCCGTTTTGGAACAGGCTGAAGATATCCGCAAAATTATCCGCCTGCCTGAATTCAGTCGCCACAACGTCTTGTGGCTGGGTGGCGGCAGCAATATTCTGCTGATGGAAGACTATTCCGGTTTGGTGGTGCACATGGCGAATAAAGGCGTGCGCGAAATCGCCCGTTCAGACGGCCTTGTGTATATCGAAGCGCAAGCCGGTGAAATTTGGCATGAATTTGTATTGCACACGCTGGATTTAGGCTTAAGCGGCTTGGAAAACCTAAGCCTGATTCCGGGCACAGTCGGCGCTTCTCCGGTGCAAAACATCGGCGCATACGGTTTGGAAGTGAAAGACGTCATTCACAGCGTACGCTGCTTTGATTTGGACAACGAAAACTTTGTCGAATTGAGCAATGCCGATTGCCGATTTTCTTATCGTGAAAGCTTTTTCAAGCAGACCGGCAAAGGGCGCTATGTGATTGTGTCGGTAGTGTTTGCCCTCAAAGAGCATTTCACGCCCAACCTGAAATACGGCGACTTAGCCGCCGCAGTCGAAGCCATCTGCCAAGGCCGGGAAGCCACGGCAAAAGACGTGTCTGATGCCGTGTGCGCAATCCGCAACAGTAAACTGCCCGACCCGAACATTCTCGGCAATGTCGGCAGTTTCTTTAAAAATCCGATTGTCAGTGCGGAGCAAGCTGCATTATTATCGAGCGAATACACTAATATGCCGCATTACCCGCAAGCCGACGGCACCGTTAAGCTGGCTGCAGGCTGGCTGATTGACCAATGCCGTCTGAAAGGCTTCCAAATCGGCGGTGCGGCCGTGCATGACAAACAGGCTTTGGTGTTGGTGAACAAAAACAACGCCCAAGCCGAAGATGTTTACCGTTTGGCGCAACACATTTGTCACGTAATTGAAGAAAAATTCCAAGTTACATTACATGCCGAACCCAACTGGCTTCCGGCTTCATACAGTTTGTAAGCTATACCATTAAGGAATAATCACGTGGTACGAGAACCCAAAATCAATACTTATACCCGCATTATCAATGCCAGCCTTGTTTTATTTAATGAAGAAGGCGAGCGAAACATCAGCACCAATCACATCGCAGCGCACTTGGGCATCAGCCCCGGCAATCTGTATTACCATTTCCGCAATAAAGATGAAATCATTATCCAGCTTTTCAAGCGCTACAGCGAAGCCTTGCTGCAATACCTGCAAGAAGCGGAGCTGCCTAAAGATGTTGAAGGCGCGATTACCTACATGGCCGGTATTTACAATGTAATGTGGGAATATCGTTTCTTATTTAGCGATGTGAACACCCTCTTGGCACGCAGCGCCGAATTATTGGGCGAACACAACAACTTTACCCACGCCAAAGTGTCACCACTATTGGTAAAATTATTGAACGAACTCAACGACCACGGCATCATTTGCGCCGACAAGACCGCCATTGACGACTTGGCCGTGAATATGTGGATAATGACCAAATACTGGTTTGATTTCGATGGCTCACTGCAAGGCCGCACAAAATTAACCGAAGACTCCAAAGCACGCGGCGTACAACGCTCATTGAGCCTGTTGCGCCCTTATCTGTTACCGGACTACATGGTTGAATTCGACCAAAAAATCAGCAACCTGCCGGTTTGATTTTTTACTTTTGTTCAGGCCGTCTGAAAAAGAATTGATTTTCAGACGGCCTCGGCTTTTACTCAGAAAATGAATAACATGAAAAATATCGCTGTTTATTGCGGTTCAAATTTAGGGGAATCGCCTGCTTTTTATCAAGCTGCCCAAGACATGGGTAAAACCATTGCCGAGCGTGGCAGCCGTCTGGTTTACGGCGGCGGTAAAGTCGGTCTGATGGGCACGGTTGCCGATGCGGTTTTGGCTCATGGCGGCGAAGTCATTGGCGTGATTCCGACTTTTTTGCGTGAAAAAGAAGTCGCCCACCAGGCTTTGGCCGAGCTTATCGAAACGGCCGACATGACCGAACGCAAAACCAAAATGATTACCCTATCCGATGCCTTTATCGCCATGCCCGGCGGCATCGGCACGTATGAAGGATTGTTTGAAGTCTTGTCGCTATCCCAGCTGGCCTTCATGTCAAACCCATCGGCATATTGAATATCGAAGGCTTTTTTAATCCGTTGATAAGCTTAATGCAGCAAACCGCCGCGCAAGGATTTATGCCTAAAGCCAATCTGGGCTTGCTCTGCGTGGCGGATAATCCATCAGATTTGCCAGCCCAAATGACGGCGTATAAGTTTGTCGATGTGCCTAAGTGGGTGCAGCCGGGCTGGCAAAAATAAAAGGCCGTCTAATATGAACAAAACACTTCCTGCTTGCGCCATTCTCGGGCTGGGCTATCTCGGCCGCCCGTTGGCGCAGAAACTCTATGAAAACGGCTGTGAAGTGGCCGCCATCAAACGCCACCTTACTTCCGATGATATCAACCTGCCGATTCAGCTTGATGCCATCGATTTAAACCAACCCAATGCTTTTCAGACGGCCTTGCACCATTGGGCAGACAAACCGACATGGTTCTGCCTGCTGCCGCCGTCTTCGCTCAACGATTACACCGCCACGCTGCAACAATGGCTGCAATTGGCCGAATCGCTTGATGTGCAACACATTATTTTCACCAGCAGCACCAGCGTTTACGGCGACGAAGCGCGCGAGTGCGATGAAACCAGCCCGCTGAACCCGCAGACCGACAACGCCAGGCAGATTGCCGCGGTGGAAATCTTGCTGCTCGACAGCCGCATTCCCAATGTCGATATTTTGCGCCTGGGCGGCCTTTATTCGGCCGAACGCCATCCGGTAACACGATTACTCTTGAAACGCAATATCAGCGGTGGCAAACAGCCGGTAAATGTGGTGCATCAGGATTTGGCCGTGGCCGCGTTGCTTCAGACGGCCTCGAATCCCGACGGCAAGCGTATCAAAAACGTGGTCGAACCGAATCATCCGACCCGCGCCGAATTCTATACCGCCGAAGCCGCCAAGCTTGGTTTGCCCGCACCCGATTTCAATCCCGACGGCCAAAGCAGCGGAAAAATTGTAAATACCGTTTGCGTGCGCGGCTTAAGTCTGTAAAATCAAGCTTGTTTTATTTTCAGACGGCCTCAGAGAAAACCATGTCCGCCCTCCTTCCAGTGATCAACCACCTGATTCAGCAGAATCCCGAGCATCAATATGATCTGGCCGGATTTGCAGGTAAAACCCTGAGCGTTCAGATTGCCGGTTTCCGTATTCACGGCCGCATCAGCGAAAAAGGCTTTTTAGAAGCCGCCTCCCATGCGCCTGATACCGAAATCACTTTCCACAACAGCGCCATTCAAAAAATCCTGCAAGGCGGGCAGCCCGGTGTAGGCGATATTGCCATCGATGGCGATTTGATTTTGGGTATGTCGCTTTTGCCGATTCTCGGCGGACTACGCTATTATGCCAACGATGATTTAAGCCGCATTTTCGGTGATGCCGCAGCCGGCAGCATTGCCACCCGCGCCGCCGTTATCGGCCATACGGTCAAACAAATCGGCAAAAGCATCGCCGAGCAAATCAGCGAGTTTTCCCGCGAACCGAAATCGCCGGTCATCGACCAAGCCACGCTGGCCACGTGGATGGAAGAAGTCGACCAACTGCGCGACGATGTTGCCCGCCTACACGCCCGCCTTGACCGGCTTGAGCGCGATATCCGGCTCTGATTTCAGCCGGCCTCCTACTTTCATCCCACCGCCATGAACAGTCCATTCAAAAACATCGGCATTGTCACCCGCCCGAACACCCCCGAAATCCAAGCCACCGTGCATACCTTGGTGGAATTTCTATGCCAATCCGGCTTTTCGATTTATCTAGACGAAGAAACCATCGTCGAACACAGCATCCTTGCCGACGATATTCCGCTCTGCACCACCTGCTGCAAAGCCGATTTAGGCAAATATTGCGACTTGGTGATTGTATTGGGCGGCGACGGTACATTCCTTTCCGCCGCCCGTGAAGTGGCTGGGCGCGGTATTCCGATGATTGGCGTCAACCAAGGCCATCTCGGCTTTCTGACCCAAATCCCGCGCGAGCAAATGGTCGAAGATTTGCGGCCGGTTTTGGAAGGCAAGTATCTGCCGGAAGAGCGCATTTTGTTGGAAGTGGATTTAATCCGCGACGGTGAAATTCTTCACCG
This sequence comes from Neisseria weixii, assembly GCF_042658245.1. Taxonomy (NCBI): domain Bacteria; kingdom Pseudomonadati; phylum Pseudomonadota; class Betaproteobacteria; order Neisseriales; family Neisseriaceae; genus Neisseria; species Neisseria weixii. Next base: position 13,874 of record NZ_JBHSPY010000017.1, on the reverse strand, counting down.
CTCGCTGGCGTTAAACGATGCCGTGCTGTCACGCGGCGGGGCAGGGCAAATGATTGAATTTGAAGTATTTATCAATCAAGAATTCGTGTACACCCAGCGTTCAGACGGCCTGATTGTTTCCACCCCGACCGGTTCGACCGCTTATGCCTTGGCTGCCGGCGGTCCGATTTTACAGGCCAGTTTGCGCGCCTTTACCTTGGTACCGATTTGCCCGCAATCCATGACCAACCGCCCGATTGCCGTGGCCGACACCAGTGAAATCGAAATTTTGGTAACCAAAAGCGGCGATGCCCGCGTACATTTCGACGGGCAATCATTCCACGACATCCAAAACCTTGACCGCCTGATTATCCGCCGCTACCACAATCCGCTGCGTGTGCTGCACACCACCGATTACCAATATTTCAAAACCCTGCGCCAGAAATTGCACTGGGGCGAACAACTGGTTTAATTGACGAAAGGCCGTCTGAAAAGCAGAAATGTTTTTCAGACGGCCTTTTATTTAGACATAAATCATACCATGTGTACTGCGATATACAGCAAAAAACGGTCATCGGTATGATCAAGATTCAAGCGCGTCAATTCAGCGATTTTGTGTAAACGGTATTCCAAGGTATTCCGGTGAATAAACAATGCGTTAGCCGTTTCCGCCGAATGCATGTTGTGATTAAACCAAGCCAGCAATGTTTTGGTCAGCAGGCCGTTTTTATCTGCCTGCTTGAGTTTATTCAGCGTCCGCTCCAATTCGCGCCGCTGCCAGCCGTCTTTCAGCTGGTTGAGCAATACCGGCAAAATCAGCTCCTGATAATTGTAAATGCGCTGCTTGGGAAACCGATTTTTTCCCACCTGCAAAGTCGTATTGGCCGTCTGGTAAGACAAGGCGATACTGTTGGTCTCTTCCTCACAATCGGGGAAATAGTTACCCAAGGCGATGCGCACGTTTAATGACGTTTGTTCACTCATGCGCGACACCAGTAACTTCACCCGCTCCATGTGATTGTGTACATCCCAGCGGCCAAGCGAATCTAGGGCAGGTTTGAGAATCACGATTTGCGTTAGCGACAAAATCGCCACTAAATTATCGCGTTCGGGGTAATGCAGCAGGTTTTGCAGATTATGTAATTCGTTGCTGATGGCTTCGATATCCAGATGGCCGGTATCGACTTCAATGATACACACCACGCGCGGTGTCGCTAAATCTACACCCAAGCGTTTCGCCCATTCGTTCATTGACGGACTGATTTTCTCCGTTGAAACCAGGTTAAGAATCAGCTCTTCTTTCAAACGCGCATCCTGCGCCAGCATTTCAAACAACTGTGCCTGCTCCAGCATCATTTCGGCAGTCATACACACCAAACGACCGAATTCGCGTAAATTATCCGGCTCACCGGTTAAACCGATTACGCCGACCGTTTCGCCATCTAAGCGCAAGGGTAAATTAATGCCCGGGCGAACACCATGCAGGTTTTTGGTAATCTGCTCGTCAATATCGACGGTACGCTCTTGCGAGAGTGCCAACAGCGCACCGTCGTGGGTTTCACCTATGCGTTCTTCATCGCCGCTGGCAATGATTCTGCCTTTGGCATCCATAATATTGATGTTGCAGCCGATGATGTCCATCGTGCGTTCGACAATTTGCTGGGCCAGATTTTTATCCAATGAATAAACCGACATAGGCCTCCCTTTCTTTAAGTATCCGACAGGTTGATTTTCAGGATTGCAGCAATATTGCACGCAGAAAGAACTAAATTTTCAGGCGCTTCAGCAGCTGCTTCAGGGAAAGAGCAGCATTTATTAAGAATGCTGAACACCGCATCAATACCGTAATCATGCACCACTTCGACGTCTTTGCCCAAGCTGCCGGCAATCACAATCACCGGAATATTTTGTTTCTTCGCCAATTGCGCCACGCCTACCGGTACTTTGCCGTTAATGCTTTGATGGTCGATACGGCCTTCACCGGTAATCACCAAAGATGCGCCGCGCATTTTTTCTTCCAAATCCAGCAAACGGGTAATAATGCCGATACCGCTTTGCAAACTGCCTTTCAGCACACCGGCAAACGCCGCGCCCAAACCACCTGCCGCACCGGCACCCGGCAATTCTTTAACTTCAACCTTCAAATCGCGCTGGATAATATCGGCATAATGATTCAATGCGGCATCCAGTTCTTCCACTATTTCCGGCGTGGCACCTTTTTGCGGGCCAAAAACATGAGAGGCGCCTTTTTCACCAACCAAAGGGTTAGTCACATCACAGGCCACATCAAAGCGGCATTCTTTCAGACGGCCATCAAGGTTGGACACGTCAATCTTGTCTAAATCAGCCAATGCTGCACCACCATAAGCCAACTCTTTACCGTCTTTATCGGTTAACGAGACGCCCAATGCCTGTAACATACCTGCTCCGCCATCATTGGTCGCGCTGCCACCCAAACCGATGATAAAATGGCGCACGCCCTGATCCAGCGCTTCCAAAATCAATTGGCCGACGCCGTATGTCGTGGTGATTAAAGGATTGCGTTTTTCAGACGGCACCTGTTCTAAACCGCTGGCTGACGCGATTTCGATAAAAGCAATTTTGCCATCGCCGGACAAGCCCCAAAACGCGCTTTGTTTTTCACCCAATGCGCCGACCACTTCACAGGTGATTTTCTTGCCGTCGGTCGCTTCAATCATGGTATCGACTGTGCCTTCGCCGCCGTCGGCAACCGGTACTTTTACATACTTGGCTTCAGGGAAAACCGATTGAAAACCTTGTTCGATTAGGTTGGCCACCTGCATGGCAGACAAACTTTCTTTATAAGAATCCGGTGCAATCACAATTTTCATTTGCTCTGCTCTCTCTGTTGGTTCCGGCTCAGGCCGTCTGAAAGACAGTGGGAAACGCAAACGAAATACCGCAGTGGCGAAATGATTCCGTCGCTTCGCTTTCCCCACGATTGAAAAAAGGGGGCTAATCTCTTCCCCCTTTTTATCGTGCCGAGATTAATTTGAACGTTTAACTTCGGTATTGGTCAATTTTTCATAATAGCGCGCTAATGCACTGTGGTCTGACTGGCCGTGACCGTCTTGTTTCAACACTTGCATCATTTCCATCACCGCTGCGGTCAGCGGCAGGCTGGCACCCACGCCGTGTGACGTATCCAGGGCATTGGCCAAGTCTTTGATGTGCAAATCAATACGGAAACCCGGTTTGAAGTTGCGGTCGAGTACCATTGGGGCTTTGGCATCCAATACGGTGCTGCCGGCCAAACCGCCGCGAATCGCTTGGTAAACCAATTCCGGATCCACACCGGCTTTGGTCGCCAATACCAAGGCTTCGGACATGGCGGCGATGTTCAAGGCCACAATCACCTGGTTGGCCAATTTGGTTACGTTACCTGCGCCAATATCGCCGGTGTATACCACCGAGCCTGCCATGGCTTTCATGACGTCGTAGTATTTGTCGAATACATCTTTGCAGCCGCCCACCATTACCGACAACGTGCCGTCGATGGCTTTAGGTTCGCCGCCGCTCACCGGCGCATCCAACATTTGCACGCCTTTTTCTGCCAAAGCTTCGGCAATTTCACGGCTGGCCAGAGGCGCAACCGAGCTCATGTCAATCACGGCCAAGCCTTCGCGGGCGGCTTCAATCACGCCGTTTTCACCCAATACCACCGTTTTCACGTGTGGCGAGTTTGGCAACATGGTCACCACCACACCCACTTGCTCTGCCACTTCTTTCGGGGTTGCTGCGCTTTTCGCTCCGGCAGCCACTACTTCAGCTACGGCTTCTTGATTAAAATCCAATACCACCAGTTCGTAACCTGCTTTCAACAGATTTTTGCTCATGGGTTTGCCCATAATACCTAAGCCGATAAAACCGATTTTCATAATCTTCCTTTCTGTTCGCATTTACTCATTGGTTTTCAGACGGCCTAATGAATGCCGTCTGAAACAAGACATTCATGATTGAATGCCGTCTGAAACTTATTTTAAAAACTTGTCTGCCAAGGCTTGGCTCGCACCGCGGAATACGCCCAAATCGCTGCCGACACCGACAAAAGTTGCACCCCATTCGAGATAACGGCGGGCATCTTCTTCAACCGGTGCCAAGATACCGCAGGCTTTGCCATGACGTTTGGCTGCCGCAAAAATATCCTGAATCACTTTTTGCACTTCCGGATGGTTAGGCTGGCCGAGATAACCCAAAGCCGCCGACAAATCACCCGGGCCGACAAAGATACAGTCAATGCCTTCCACCGCAGCAATCGCGTCGACATTTTCCACACCCAAGCGGCTTTCCACTTGCACCAGCACGCCGATGTTGTCGTTGATTTTATTGAAGTAATCCGGGATGGTGCCGTAGCCGTTGTTACGGTGGCCGACCGATACACCGCGGATACCCACCGGCGGATAACGGGTAGAAGCCACCGCCTGAACGGCGTCTTCTTCTGTTTCAACATAAGGCACGAGAATATTATAAAAGCCGATATCCAGCAGGCGCTTAATCACCACAGGGTCGTTTTGCGGCGGACGCACCACCGGCATGCTGTTGCCGTCTTTTAAAGCCATCAATTGCGGGATAAACGACAACACATCATTCGGCGCATGTTCGCCATCCAATAAAATCCAATCGAATCCGGCCAAACCCAATACTTCAGTAGTAATCGGGCTGCCCAAGGCGCTCCAGCAACCGATTAATTTTTCATGGTTCAGCAAACGCTGACGCAACGGGTTAGGAAAATATTTCTCATTCATGCTACGGCTCCTTATTTTGAAATTTGAAACAGTCTAAAATTTTCCGTCTGTTTTATCATCGTGCAAATGCCTAAAAAACAGCGGCTGATTTGGCAAAATTATGTGCATTGGCAGGTCGGGTTTTGTTGATTATGCTGAATAAGGCTTCTTTCAATCTTTCCCGCCAACTTATATACCAATACATGATCAACCAATCCGACCGCTATTTCCTTCAGAAGGCCTGTTTCCTAAAAATAGCATTTGGTCACAATACCTTCTTTTTATTCTATTAATATTACTTTGACTGGCAACATTAAGCGTAATTTAATCTCAACATACCCTATTTCGTCTGCAATAAAAGTTTCAGGCGGCCGATATCCAAGATAAGTATTCAAATCATCTCAACACCTATAGAAAACCTGATTAACCCTTATCTTTTATTCATACCGTTCGTTAATATTTTGTAAAGAAAGTACTTTGCTTTTTGTCAAGTTTTGTACATTTGCACAAAAATTACCGACTACATCAAACTAGATTGATGAATTCGGCCAGTTCCCCGCCTAATGCATTTGCCTATAATAGCCATAAACAAATTGAATGACACAGTATTTCTTTCAGACGGCTTAATCACTGAAAGGCCGTCTGAAACCCCTGATTTCAAACCCATTCGTTTAAGGAGTTGTACCATGTCTACCCCAGTAATTACCGAAATGACCGTGATTCCCGTAGCCGGCCACGACAGCATGCTGTTGAACCTGAGCGGTGCACACGCACCTTATTTCACCCGTAATATCGTGATTTTGAAAGACAACAGCGGCAACACCGGTGTCGGCGAAGTGCCGGGCGGAGAAAAAATCCGCCAAACTTTGGAAGACGCCAAACCTTTGGTCATCGGTAAAACCTTAGGCGAATACAAAAATGTGATGAATGCCGTGCGCAATAACTTTGCCGACCGCGATGCCGGCGGCCGCGGTTTGCAAACGTTTGACTTGCGCACCACCATCCACGTAGTCACCGCCATTGAAGCGGCCATGTTGGACTTATTAGGCAAATTCCTGAATGTTACCGTGGCTTCTTTGCTGGGTGACGGCCAACAACGTGATGCCGTAGAAATGCTCGGCTATTTGTTCTTCATCGGTGACCGCAAGAAAACCGACCTGCCATACCAAAACCAAGGAAACGACCCTTGCGATTGGTACCGTGTGCGTCACGAAATGGCGATGACCCCTGATTCTGTGGTTCGCTTGGCTGAAGCGGCTTACGAAAAATACGGCTTCAACGATTTCAAATTGAAAGGCGGCGTGTTGGATGGTTTTGAAGAAGCCGAATCGATTAAAGCTTTGGCCAAACGTTTCCCTGAAGCACGCATAACCCTTGACCCGAACGGCGCTTGGTCTTTGGAACAAGCCATCCGAATCGGTAAAGAATTGAAAGGCGTATTGGCTTATGCGGAAGATCCTTGCGGTGCCGAACAAGGCTACTCAGGCCGCGAAGTCATGGCTGAATTCCGCCGCGCAACCGGTTTGCCGACCGCCACCAACATGATTGCCACCGACTGGCGTCAAATGGGTCACACCATTTCGCTGCAATCCGTAGATATTCCGTTGGCTGACCCGCATTTCTGGACCATGCAAGGCTCCGTTCGCGTTGCACAAATGTGTCACGAATGGGGCTTGACTTGGGGTTCGCACTCTAACAACCACTTTGATGTTTCTTTGGCGATGTTTACCCACGTTGCTGCGGCGGCACCGGGCGACATCACCGCCATCGATACCCACTGGATTTGGCAGGAAGGCAACCAACGCTTAACCAAAGAGCCACTGCAAATCAAAGGCGGCTTGGTTGAAGTACCGAAAAAACCGGGCTTGGGCGTGGAATTGGATATGGATCAAGTGGCCAAAGCGCATGAGTTGTACAAAAATATGAGCTTGGGTGCGCGCAACGACGCGATGGCCATGCAATACCTGATTCCGGGCTGGGAGTTCGACAACAAAAAACCTTGCTTGGTGCGCTAAAACAACAATACCTGTTTGACGGGTCGGTAATGCAGGCCGTCTGAAAAGCGGTCTGCCGCTTTAGCAAGCTTATCCGACCAATTAATAAGCAACTAACTGCATTTGCTACTTTTATACATAAAGGAAAAACTATGGAAGCCACCGTAAGCAGCGGCCAAATGTTAATCGGCTTGGCCGTGGGGATTATCCTGCTATTGATCTTAGCAATGAAAACCCGTATCCACGTATTTGTCGCCCTGATTATCTCGTCTTTGGTAACCGGCCTGATCGGCGGCCTGCCTTTCGCCGACGTCATCAGTTCGATTACCAAAGGTTTCGGCAGCACTTTGGGCAGTACCGGTATCATCATTGGCTTGGGCGTGATGATGGGTGCGATCTTGGAACGTTCTGGCGCCGCAGAACAAATGGCTTTTTCTATCATCAAACTGATTGGTAAGGCGAAAGAGGAATGGGCACTGGCACTTACCGGCTATGTAGTGGCCATTCCCGTCTTTGCCGATTCCGGCCTGGTAATTCTGACTCCGCTGGCCAAATCCCTGTCACGCATGACCGGTAAAAGTGTCATCGGCTTGGGTTTAGCAATGGCTACCGGTTTGCAGCTGGCACACGTTTTCATCCCGCCGACTCCTGGTCCGCTTGCTGTGGCCGGCATCTTGGAAATCGATATGGGTATGATGATTGTCTGGGGTTTGGTCATGACTTTACCAGTATTGATTATGTCTACACTCTATTCCAAATGGCTGGGTAAAAGAATCTACCAAATCCCTACAGAAGACGGTACCGATTTTATCCGTACCGACTTCAAACAAGAGTACATCAAATCCATTGAAAACATGGAACAAATCTACAAAGATAAAAACCTACCTGGTGCCGGTTTGTCTTTTGCTCCAATTCTGATTCCGCTGCTCCTGATTTTGGGCAATACCACGGTTGATTTCATGAAGATGGAAGGCACATTTGCCTCATTCTTAAAAATGATCGGCCATCCGGTGATTGCACTGATTGTCGGCCTCCTGATTGCACTCTACGGCTTAGGCCGAGGTTTGACCGCCAAAGAATCCGCCGACGCTATCGAAGACGGCGTAAAATCAACCGGCATGATTCTGTTTATTACCGGTGCAGGTGGTGCGCTGGGTTATGTAGTACGCGATGCCGGCATCGGCAACGCCTTAGGAGAAGCCGTATTGAACATCGGTATCCCGGGTATCCTCATTCCGTTTGTGATTGCAGCGCTGATGCGTATCTCTTTAGGTAGCGCGACCGTGGCACTGATTACCGCCGCCACCCTTACCGCTCCTTTGGTACCGCAATTGGGCTTGAATCCAGTATTAGTTGCAATGTCCACCTGTGCAGGTGCGGTATCCTTCAGCTACTTTAACGACAGCGGCTTCTGGGTGTTCAATGGCCTCTACGGACTCAAAGATGTAAAAGACCAATTCATGGCCAAAACGATGGTTTCCTTTATCGGTGCCTTCTCCGCACTGGCATTGGTTCTGATTGTTGACATCTTTATCTAATCCTGACTTTACACAAAGGCCGTCTGAAAATATGTTTTCAAACGGCCTTTTTCCAACAAAATAAAATCAATAAATTCAAAACCATGAACAAAACCACAATATCTATCAAATAAAAATACAAAAAAACTTATTCAAACTATATAAAATCTTAGTTATAATTCAAAAAACCTAAACCAAATCATATTTAACACCGCCCAGTGAGGAAAACTTATGTTGATGGCACTTTCATTGCGCGACTTCGTCATTGTCGAACAGCTCAATCTCGATTTCCAAAACGGCTTTACCGTCTTAACCGGCGAAACCGGTGCCGGCAAATCCATCACACTCGACGCGCTCGGCCTGCTTTTAGGCGACAAAGCCGATTACAGCCAAGTGCGCAACGGTGCCAAAGAAGCGCAACTTTCCGCCTTATTTGATATCGGCAGCCTGCCGCAACTGCAAGCCCAGTTACGCGAACAAGGCTTGCTGGAAGACGACGCGGAAGAGCTCAACATCCGCCGCATCATCGATGCCAAAGGCAAAAGCCGCAGCTACATCAACAACCAAGCGGCCACCTTGGCGCAGCTCAAAACCATCGGCGAGCAATTAATCGATATTCACGGCCAAAATGCCCATCATTCCTTAAATCAAGAATCCGCCCAACGCCAGCTTTTGGACGCCTTTGCCGGTGCGTCAGAGCAAGCGGAAAACGTGCGCCAGCAATACCAAAGCTGGGTTGCCGCCAAAAAATCGCTGCAAGAAGCGCACGAGCAATCCGAAAATATCGCCATCGAGCGCGAACGTTTGGAATGGCAATTTAACGAGTTAACCCAGCTCAAGCTGCAAGCCGGCGAATGGGAAACCCTCAGCCATAACCACGACAGCTTGGCGCATGCCGCCGAATTGTTGCAAACAGCCGAACAAATCGGCGAAAAAATCGATGGCGACAACGGCATTCAGCGCCAAATCTACCAATGCCAAAAACTGCTCGGCAACCTGCAAAACATCGAACCGCGCTTTGCCGAGAGCCTGAATATGCTCGCCAGCATCGAAGCCGAATTGGGCGAAATCAGTGCCAATATGCGCGATGTCGCCGGCCACACCGACATTGATCCCGATGAATTGGCCGAACAAGAACGCCGTATGGCCGAACTCATGAGCATGGCGCGCAAATACCGCATCGGGCCGGAAGCCCTGCCGGATAAATTAGCAGAAATCTCCGATCAATTGGAAAGCTTACATGCAGCCGCCGATTTGAAAGCCTTGGAAGCGGCCGTGGCGCAACAATTTGCCGGATACCAAGAAGCTGCGCACACACTTTCGGCCATGCGCCACCAAGCTGCCGGCCGATTGAGCGGAGAAACTACCGAACACATGCAGCACTTGGCCATGAAAGGCGCGCGGTTCGACATCGTTTTACTGCCATCATCACCAACCGCACACGGCCTGGAGCAAGTTCAATTCCAAGTCGCCGCCAACAAAGGCAGTGTATCGCGTCCGTTAAACAAAGTTGCCTCCGGTGGCGAATTGGCGCGCATCAGCTTGGCCATTCAAGTCGTATCCAGCCAATACACCCATGTACCGACCCTGATTTTTGACGAAGTTGATACCGGCATCGGCGGCGGCGTGGCCGAAATGGTCGGCAAAGCCTTACGCGCCTTAGGCAAACAACACCAAGTCTTGGCCGTGACCCATTTACCGCAAGTTGCCTCATGCGGCGAACACCATTGGCAAGTGCGCAAACACAGCGAAGGTGAGCAAACCGTCAGCGAAATCCGCGTGTTGGACAAACAAGAACGCGTGGAAGAAGTTGCCCGTATGCTGGGCGGTGAAATCATCACCGATACCACCCGTCATCACGCTGCTGAATTGTTAACACTAGCCGCTGCTTGATCGCTTTTAAATTTGGCAACCAAAAAGCAGACCGTCTGAACATCTATCGGCGTTCAGACGGCCTATTTAATCTTCGCCATGCCCCTACTTTATTTACGGCCTCGTTTTCTCAAAGCTTCGCAAGCAGGCGTACCGTTGTGTTTTCTTTGCAGGCTCTGCTTTTGAAACTCACATAGTTTACGTAATTCTTCATTGGTATAGTTGGCATAATCATTTGCCCAAACCGGCGCCGACAATAATCCAAAGGCCAAAAATGCAAACATCACTTTATTCATTTCTATTCCCTTTTCATGGTTAAACCTCTTATATAATAACAAACATTACTCTTACTTAAAATATAAAAATAAATCCTGCTTTGAAAATTTTCAGACGGTCTCAATAAGTGTATGATGGTACTATCTCATCTTAAGGAATCCCCATGAACGTTCTGTTTATCGCCGACCCGATGTCTGCTTTCAAAACCTACAAAGACACTACTTACGTCATGATGCGCGAAATGGCCAAACGCGGCTGGCAGCTTGCTCATACTTTAAGCGGCGAATTGTCGGTGCAGCAAGGTTTGGTGGTGGCACAAGCGGCACCGTTTGAATTTTTGGGCGCGAAAGACGATCACGATCATTCATGGTTTCAAAACGGCGATAAAATTCAGACGGCCTTAAAAGATTTCGATGCCGTGATTATGCGCACCGACCCGCCGTTTGACATGCAATACCTTTATGCCACCCAATTTCTGACCTTGGCCGCTGAGCAAGGCGCAAAGGTTTTCAACAGCGGTCAAGCCATGCGCGATTTCAATGAAAAACTGGCGATTTTGAATTTCAGCCGGTTTACCGCGCCGACTTTGGTCACTACCCGCTCGGCAGACGTGCGCGCCTTTTTGAAAGAACACGGCGACATCATCGTCAAACCGCTCGACGGCATGGGCGGCATGGGCATTTTCCGCTTAACCTGGCAAGACCCCAATATCGGCAGCATTTTGGAAACCTTAATGCAGCTGGATTCACGCACCATTATGGCGCAACGCTACATTCCTGAAATCGCCGATGGCGACAAACGCATTCTGATTATCGGCGGAGAAGTTGTGCCTTACGCTTTGGCACGTATTCCGCAAAACGGCGAAACACGCGGCAACTTGGCTGCCGGTGGCCGTGGTGTGGCGCAAGAATTGAGCGAGAAAGATCGTGAAATCGCCGAAACGCTTGCACCCGAACTCAAACGCCGCGGCATTCTGCTGGCCGGTTTGGATGTGATCGGCAGCAACCTGACCGAAGTCAACGTCACCAGCCCGACCGGTTTCCAAGAAATCATGAAGCAAAAAGGCTTTGATGTGGCAGCAATGTTTGCCGACGCGGTTGAATATTGGTCGAAAGCTTAACCAACCATCAAGGCCGCCTGAAATTATTTCCCCTTTTCAGACGGCCTATTTATCTTGCTGACAACAAATCCATATCACCATGAAAAACGACTCTTACGCCGCCGCCAAAAAAGGCAAAACCGGCCTGCAACGCATTATCAATGCGTTCGGCTATTCCAAAGACGGCCTGAAAGCCGCTTACCGCTTTGAAAGCGCGTTCCGCCAATTGGTGTTGCTCAACGCCATTTTGATTATCACCGCCTTTTTGCTGAACTTCGGCCCCGCCACGCGTATTTTGCTGATTATGGCTTCGTTTATTTCTTTGATTACCGAATTGTTCAACACCGCTATCGAAGCCGCGGTTGACCATACCTCCACCGAAAAACACGAACTGGCCAAGCGCGCCAAAGATGCCGGTTCGGCCGCTCAGCTTCTGGCTTTAACCCTGCTGGCGCTGGCCTGGCTGATGTCACTGTGGCGCGAATACGGGTTTAACCTGTTTTAACCTGCGTTTTAACCCATATCAAAGTATTCAGCCAGCCTTTTCTTGTAACATTATTCTATTACCATCATTCACCAAGGAATATGATATGAAAAAACTTTTAGCAACCTTAATCATCGCCGGTTTGGCAACCTCCGCTTCAGCCGCAGGCATTCAGGTTAAAGATGCATGGGCTCGTGCCACCGTAGAAGGCATGCACATAAGTGGTGCATTCATGACCATCCACAATGACAATGCCAAGCAAGATTTCCTAATTGGTGGCAGCAGTGAAGTGGCGGATCGTGTTGAAGTGCATACCCACATCAACGACAACGGTGTGATGCGTATGCGCGAAGTCAAAGGCGGTGTGCCATTGCCAAGCAAAGCCAACACAGAATTGAAACCAGGCAGCTACCATATTATGTTTATGGGTTTGAAACGCGCGCTGAAAGACGGTGAAACCATTCCGGTAACGCTGAAATTCAAAAACGAGAAAGCGCAGACCATTAATGTGCCGGTAAAAACCGCCCCTATGCCTGCCGCAGATAAACACAACCACGGCGAAGGCGCACACAAACACTAATTTGCAATGTGTTGATGATTGAAAACAGGCCGTCTGAAAATCATGGTTTTCAGGCGGCCTGTTTTTAATTAACACTACTAAATATGCTATAATTCCGCTTTAAATTTTCCGTTTCTACCCTATATCTACCTGCATGAATACTCAACACACCCCGCAAAACATCACCGTCGGCCTGTCCGGCGGCGTCGATTCGTCCGTGACTGCTGCTTTGTTGAAAAAACAAGGTCATCAAGTCAACGGCGTATTTATGCAAAACTGGGAAGACGACGACAACGACGAATATTGCAGCATCAAGCAAGATTCATTCGATGCCATTGCCGTGGCCGATATTATCGGCATCGACATTGATATTGTGAATTTTGCCGAACAATACAAAGACAATGTATTTGCCTATTTCTTAAAAGAATACAGTGCCGGCCGCACACCTAATCCCGATGTATTGTGCAATGCCGAAATCAAATTCAAATGTTTTTTGGATTACGCCATCGGGCAAGGTGCGGACACCATTGCCACCGGCCACTACGCGCGCAAGGAAGTGCGCAACGGCGTGCATTACCTGCTCAAAGGCCTTGACCAGAACAAAGATCAAAGCTATTTCCTTTACCGCTTAAAGCCACATCAACTCAAGCGTGCCATTTTCCCGTTGGGCGATTTGGAAAAGCCCGAAGTACGTCGCTTGGCTACCGAATTTGAGCTGCCGATCGCTGCGAAAAAAGACAGCACCGGCATCTGCTTTATCGGTGAGCGCCCTTTTCGCGAATTTCTGCAAAAATACCTACCGGCCAACAACGGCAAAATGGTTACTCCTGAAGGCAAAGTAGTCGGCGAACATGTCGGCTTGATGTTTTACACCTTAGGCCAACGCAAAGGCTTGGGTATCGGTGGCGCGGGGGAGCCGTGGTTTGTTGCCGCCAAGGATCTGAGCAAAAACGAATTAATCGTGGTGCAAGGCCACGAACATCCGCTGCTTTACACCAACAGCCTGATCATGAACGATCTAAGCTTTACCCTGCCCGAGCGTCCGCAACCGGGCCGCTACAGTTGCAAAACCCGCTACCGTATGGCCGATGCCGCCTGCCAATTACGTTATCTCGATGATGACACCATCGAATTGGTGTTTGATGAACCGCAATGGGCGGTGACTCCCGGCCAATCTGCCGTGCTTTACGACGGCGATGTTTGCTTGGGCGGCGGGATTATTATGTCAACGGATAAACCGGTTATCATCAAAGGTAGTGTCTCACTTTAAAATTTTATTTTTTGTGATTCGCTTTTCTTCTTGTAAGGACCACGCTTTTTTGCAACAGGCTCAGGAACTAATCGCACAA
>NZ_JBHSPY010000016.1:0-43440 GCF_042658245.1 Neisseria weixii | reverse complement strand
TTGTGCGATTAGTTCCTGAGCCTGTTGCAAAAAAGCGTGGTCCTTACAAGAAGAAAAGCGAATCACAAAAAATAAAATTTTAAAGTGAGACACTACCACGTTTCCTATGATGTATCACGCGATTTCTTCAAAGCGTATAATCCTTTGTTCATCGAACACTTCCGCAGAAGCCATCCGCACATCGACTTACATATCCAGCAATCTCATGGTAGCTCGAGCAAACAGGCTGTGTCGGTAGCCAATGGTTTGCCGATGTGGTGACCATGAACCAAACGTCCGACATCGATTTGTTGTAACAACGCGGTTTGGTTAAGTCTGATTGGGCGCAACGCTTGCCGGATAATGCCGTGCCGTTTACCAGCGTGACCGTATTTCTTGTGCGCAAAGGCAATCCACAACACATTTACGACTGGGCTGATTTGGTGCGTGATAACGTCCAAGTTGTGTTTGCCAATCCGAAAACCAGCGGTAACGGCCGCTATGCCTTCCTAGGCGCATACAGCTACGGCTTGAAAGCGAATAAAGGCAGCGAAACCAACGCGGAAAACTTCATGCGCAAACTGCTGAATAACGTGCCGATGTTTGAAAACGGCAGCCGTACCGCGACCACCAGTTTCACCCAACGCCAAATCGGCGATGTATTGATTACCTTGGAAAACGAAGCCAATATCGTCAGCCGCCACCTTGCGCCCGGCCAATTCGACATCGTTTACCCAAGCTATACCGTTGAAGCGCAAACACCCGTAGCCGTGGTAGGCAGTGTAGCCGAGAAAAAAGATTCCGAAACCGTTTCCAAAGAATATCTGGCATTTCTATGGAGCAAACCCGCGCAGGAATTGGCCGCCAAACTCTACTTCCGCCCGAGCGACAAATCTATTTTGTCCGCCAATCATGCCGATTTTCCCGATTTGGAAACCTTCCGTCCCAACGAAACCCTGGGTACATAGCCGCACATTATGCAGAAATTTTCTGCTGACGGTGGCATGTTTGACGAATTAACGACTACAGCAAAGTAAACCTTCAAGGCCGCCTGAAAGCCTTTCAGACGGCCTTGTTACTTATAACCAAAACTGATAACCACCAAATCAAACATTATTTCTCATGTTTAATCAGACGGTATAAAGTACGCCCATCAATTTAAGGAGCCGATACATGATCATCCGTAACCTGACCCTTGCCGCCTTAGCAGCTTCCGTGGCTTTAACCGCCTGCACCCCGAAAGAAGAAAAAGCTGCCGACGGCAATGCGGCCGCCCCTTCCGCCGATGGCAAAGGCATTACTTTGCTGAACGTGTCTTACGATGTGGCACGCGATTTCTATAAAGAATACAACCCGCTGTTTATCAAAGAATACCAAGCCAAACACAATGGCGCAGAAATCAATGTGCAGCAGTCGCACGGCGGCTCGAGCAAACAGGCTTTATCTGTGGCCAACGGTTTGGCGGCGGATGTGGTGACCATGAACCAAACATCCGATATCGAATTGCTGGAACAAAAAGGCTTGGTGAAAAACGGTTGGGCGAAACGCCTGCCGGATAATGCCGTGCCGTTTACCAGCACCACCGTTTTCTTGGTGCGCAAAGGCAATCCGAAGCAGATTAAAGACTGGAACGACTTAACCAAAGACGGCGTGCAAATTGTATTGGCCAATCCGAAAACCACCGGCAACGGCCGTTACGCCTTCTTGGGCGCATACGGCTATGGCTTGAAAGTGAACAACGGCGATGAAGCTAAAACCAACGAATTTGTCGCTGCTTTCCTGAAAAATGCGCCCGTATTTGAAAACGGCGGCCGCGCCGCCACTACCACCTTCAGCCAACGCAATATCGGCGACGTCTTGGTAACTTTTGAAAACGAAGCCAACCACGTCAGCAAAAAACTGACCCAAAACCAATTTGAAATCGTTTACCCGAGTTACACCATTTTGTCGGAAAGCCCGGTTGCGGTGGTGGATTCTGTGGTTGAGAAAAAAGGCACACAGGAAGCCGCCAAAGAATATTTGGAATACCTGTGGAGCGAACCGGCGCAAGAATTGGCGGCCAAACTCTACCTGCGCCCGCGTAATGCCGATGTCTTGGCCAAACACCAAGCCGATTTCCCGGCCATCGAGACCTTCACGCCAAACGAAAAATTCGGCGCGTGGGAAGACATCATGAAAAAATATTTTGCCGACGGCGGTTTGGTGGATCAACTGTCGCCTAAAAAATAAAGTTTGATGTGTTAAAAACAGGCCGTCTGAAAATGGATTTGCGTTTTCAGACGGCCTTTTGCCGCTTGTTTTCCGTTAAAATAATGTTTTCTGTTTTTTTAGAAGATAAATGTCCGACCGCAAAATCATCCATATCGATATGGACGCGTTCTACGCTTCGGTAGAATTGCGCGAACAGCCGCAGCTGAAAGGCAAGCCGGTGGTCGTGGCTTGGGATGGCGCGCGTTCGGTGATTTGCGCGGCTTCTTATGAAGCGCGGCAATTCGGCTTGCATTCTGCCATGTCGGTGGCGACGGCGAAACGGCTTTGCCCGCAGGCTGTTTATATTCCGCCGCATTTTGAACTGTATCGCCAAGTTTCTGGGCAGATTCACACCATTTTCAGACGGCATACTGATTTAATCGAACCGCTCTCGTTGGATGAAGCATATTTGGACGTGACGGCCAACAAACAAAATATCCGCTATGCCAGCGAAATTGCCGAAAAAATCCGCGCCGAAATCTTTGCCGAAACGGGGCTGACCGCTTCCGCAGGTATTGCGCCCAACAAATTCCTCGCCAAAATCGCCTCCGACTGGCGCAAGCCCAACGGTCAATTTGTGCTGCATCCGAAAAAAATCGACGCTTTTTTAGAAACGCTGCCGCTGGGCAAAATTCCCGGCGTGGGTAAAGTGACGCTGAAAAAAATGCAGGCATTGGGCATGCAGACGGCCGGTGATTTGCGCCGCTTCGAGCGGGGTGAACTGTTAAACTATTTTGGCCGCTACGGCTACCGGCTTTACGATTTGGCACGCGGGGTGGATGAACGGCCGGTGAAAGCGAGCCGCGAGCGTTTGCAGATTTCGACCGAAATTACGCTGCCGGAAGATTTATCGCTGGCGCAAACGATCGAACACTTACCGCATTTGGCCGAAGATTTATGGCAACAAATCCAGCGTAAAAATGTCGATGTCAAAGGCGTGACGCTCAAACTCAAAACCCATGATTTCCGTATCATCACCCGTTCGCTGACTTACTCTTCGGTGCTGCCCGACCGCCAAGCCTTATTGAAAGCCGCACACACCTTGGTTGAACGCGTGCCGCCACAAACGGAAGATGCTTTTCGTTTAATCGGCATCGGGGTCAGCCATTTATTACCGAAAAATCAGCAGCAATCGCTTTGGTTATAAAGAAATAGAAAAGCATTCTTTCCTTTCGGTTTACTACAGGCGGACAATGACAGCATGACAATAATGTTCAGACGGCCTGAAATCATGTGAAGGCCGTCTGAAACACAATAAGGAACACCTGCCATGACTTCATTTTTCCGCCCGAGCTTCTGGAAGATTCCGGAAGTAACCGCCGAAGAGCGCCAACGCCTGCCCCAACTAACCGCCACCTTAGAACAACGTTTGCAAGAAATTGCCGAACGCTTTCCACAGTCTGTATCCGCTTCCAGCTTAGCGGTTGAAGACATGGTGATTACCGATGCGATATGCCGTCTGAAACTGCCCATCCGCATCATTACGCTCAACACCGGCAAACTCAATCCCGAAACCGAAGCATTGATTGCCGCCACCAATGCGCGTTATCAAACCGAATTGGAAGTATTCCACCCGATTGAAGCCGAAGCACAAGCCTTTGAAGAGAAATTCGGCACCACCGCCATGTACGACAGCGTGGCATTACGCCGCCAATGCTGCCATATCCGAAAAATCGAACCGCTCAACCGCGCCTTGGGCAACGCGCCCGCATGGCTGACCGGCCAGCGCCGCAGCCAGTCGGACACGCGCAGTGAATTGAATTTTGAAGAGCATGATTCAGGCCGCAATATCGCTAAATTTAATCCGATTTTCGATTGGGAAGAATTGGACGTGTGGGCTTATGCGCAAGAATATGATGTGCCGCTGAATGATTTGTATCACCAAGGTTATCCGAGCATTGGCTGCGAACCATGCACCCGTCCGGTAAAAGAAGGTGAAAATATCCGCGCCGGGCGCTGGTGGTGGGAAAGCAAAGACAGTAAAGAATGTGGTTTGCACAAGTAATGCTTTGAATGACAAAAGAGCGAAACCCTCTTAAACCATACAACATAACCATAGTTATCAATTAAACTCCCTAAAATCAAAATCCTCCAAATCCCCCATAAGCCGGATTTAGAGGATTTTCTTCATGAGCAGCTTTCTTCAAACAAGCTGCCGAAACCATCATTACCAAACATATTGACCGGTTTGCATTGCTGATTATCTCAAACAGCAAAAAGGCCTTTATACCCGTCATAACGGCGGCCGTCCCGCCTATTCATTACTGCCCATGTTTAAAGCCGTTTTACCCGGCTAATGACACAGCCTGAGACCTTTGCAAAACTCCTTGAAAAGCCACTGCACAAAGAATCGACGTCATTCCCGCCTGCGCGGGAATCCATTTTTGAACATGGCAAACTGTTGAATAAAATAAGTTGCTGAAATTTTAAGATGGATTCCCGCCTGCGGGGGAATGACAGCTGTTTGGTTGTTTATTGATAGTTTATGAGGTTTTGCAAAGGTCTCGGCCTATCCGATCCCGAACACAGTCTCATTACCCGCATTGACTTTCATCTTCTGTGGTTTTGACGAGCTCCATATTCCCGACCACACTTGAACATGAGTGCAATTACTTTGAACCGTTGCCGCAAGACATGGCCGAAGGAACCAAGATTTACGCCGGCAAAGGTTATGGCGGCAAAGCCAATCGAATATTACTACAACGAAAAAGGCTTTCAGACGGCATTATGCGTAAGGCACACCGTGGTCGTCCGTTAACAGAAGAAGAGAGCGCAAAAAAATAAGCACATGTCAAAAACGCGCTATGTGGTGGAACAGAGTTTTGGTACGTTACACTGTCAATTCCGCTGTCACCATGCTGTTTATTTTGGCTTATTGACCGTTACAAAGTTATTTGAAGGTGATGGGTATCAAACCTGCTGAAAGCTGCCAACAGGCTTTGTGTGTCTGCCGCCTGAAAGAGTGGAAACAGGCCCCTAAGGAGGGAATTACAGGCAACCATGTGTCGTTTGGGATAATAAAAAAGCTTACTTTAGCTAAGTAAGCTTTCTTGATTTTGGTTAAGGTTTTGCAAAGCTCTCAGGCCGTCTGAAATTTCAAACGGCCTTTTTATTATGGATTACGCAATTAGTTGCAATATTTGCTGATGTCGGCATCGTAACGCTGCTTCAATGCCTCTCGGTTGTTGGCGCGCGCAGATTCGGCATAATCGCGGTTAAGGCGGGCGGCTTTGCAGTTGTCGTCTTTCATGGCCTGGTTGTCTTCGGCAATTTTTTGATTCTGCGCCTCAATCTGTTTATTGGCTTCGGTAATTCGTTGATTGAGCTGATTTTGCTGCTCAGCAATCGAGCCTTCGCTTGGTGCAGCGGCAGGGGCTTTTACCGGCTGATAAATCGTGTGCGTGCGCACATTCATGGTATTGCTGCGCGCCGGTTGCAGGCGGTGTGGCACATCGGAATAAGTGGTGGTGCCGTTGGTATTGCGCCATGTGTAGACGCTGTTGGCTGAAACGGCAGCGGCGGTAAGAGAGAAACAAACGGTCAGCAGGGTGTATGTTAGAGTCGTTTTCATAGGGTTTTCCGAGTAAAAAGAGTATTTGTGTTGTTTTCGATATTTTACTTGGTTTTTAAAGAGAATGTCATAAAAATCAGAGAAAAATTTAGTATGTATATGCTTCTTGTGCGGCGGGTTGTTGAAATTGTAAAAAATTAGCGCAAATGAGCAAGCGATTCTGTTAAGTCGATTCTTTACATGTTATAATGCCGTGCATCTTGCACAAACTGAAAGCCTGAGCATCATGCGTATCGTAGAAAAAGCCTATACTTTTGACGACGTTTTATTGGTTCCTGCACACTCAACCGTGCTGCCGCGCGACGTCAAACTTCAAACCAAACTCACCCGCGAAATCACGCTCAATATTCCTTTACTTTCCGCTGCGATGGATACCGTAACCGAAGCCAAGCTGGCTATTTCGATGGCGCAGGAAGGCGGTATCGGTATTATTCATAAAAACATGACGTCTGAGCTGCAAGCGCGTGCGGTGTCGAAAGTGAAGCGCCATGAAAGCGGCATTGTAAAAGATCCGGTTACTGTAGCGTCGGATGTATTGATTGGCGATTTGCTGAAGCAACGTGCCGAACGCAAACGCAAAATGTCAGGCTTGCCGGTGGTGGAAAACGGCAAAGTGGTCGGTATCGTGACCAACCGTGATTTGCGTTTTGAAGAGCGTTTGGATTTGCCGGTATCGGCCATTATGACTCCGCGCGAACGTTTGGTGACCGTATCTGAAGGCACAAGCATTGAAGACGCGCGTGAATTGATGCATCAGCATAAAGTCGAGCGTGTGTTGGTGCTGAACAAGCAAGACGAGCTCAAAGGCTTGATTACGGTTAAAGATATTCTGAAAAACACTGAATTTCCGAATGCCAACAAAGATTCCGAAGGCCGTCTGCGCGTCGGTGCGGCGGTGGGTACCGGCGGTGATACTGAAGCGCGTGTGAAAGCCTTGGTAGAAGCCGGTGCAGACGTGATTGTGGTCGATACTGCCCACGGTCACAGTCAGGGCGTGATTGAGCGTGTGCGCTGGGTGAAAGAAAACTATCCGCAAGTGCAGGTAATCGGCGGCAATATTGCCACTGCCCAAGCTGCTTTAGATTTGGTGGCCGCCGGTGCGGACGCGGTGAAAGTAGGTATCGGCCCCGGCTCAATTTGTACTACGCGTATTGTGGCCGGTGTCGGTGTGCCGCAATTAACTGCCGTTCACAATGTTGCCGAAGCCCTGAAAAGCACCGGCGTGCCGTTGATTGCCGACGGTGGCATCCGCTTCTCAGGCGATATTTCCAAAGCTTTAGCCGCAGGGGCGTACAGCGTGATGCTGGGCGGGATGTTTGCCGGTACCGAAGAAGCACCGGGCGAAATCGAACTTTACCAAGGTCGTTCGTATAAATCTTACCGTGGCATGGGTTCGCTGGGTGCGATGAGCCAAGGTTCAGCCGACCGCTATTTCCAAGACAAAACCGACAGCACCGACAAATACGTACCGGAAGGCATTGAAGGCCGTGTACCTTACAAAGGCCCGATTGTGAACATCATTCATCAATTGATGGGTGGTTTGCGCTCGAGTATGGGCTATTTGGGTTGCGCCAGCATTAATGAAATGCACGAAAAAGCCGAATTTGTGGAAATCACTTCCGCCGGCATGAGCGAATCACACGTTCACGATGTGCAAATTACCAAAGAAGCGCCGAATTATCATCGTTAATTTATTAATCTGAATCAAGGCCGTTTGAAAAGTTTGCTTTATAATGCTTTTCAGACGGCCTTTTGCACAATATCTGCCTTTTCCGGCTATCAGGCCGTCTGAAAAACTGTTAAACTACAGCGGTTTGATTGAGTCGGTTTCATAAAATGATTAAACCGATGTGAAAAGATTGATGAAAAGCTGCTGCTCGATTCATACGGCCTTTTATGGTGCCGTATGAAAACACCGGCAGCTTTTCAAAAGCCGATTTTTCCCTTCCCTTTATTTGATTTGGAGAATGTTCATGAGCGCAATTGTTGATATTTTTGCCCGCGAAATTTTGGACTCACGCGGTAATCCTACCGTTGAGTGTGATGTGTTGTTGGAATCAGGCGTAATGGGGCGTGCCGCTGTACCAAGCGGTGCGTCAACCGGCCAAAAAGAAGCGCTGGAATTGCGCGACGGCGATAAAAGCCGCTACTTGGGCAAAGGTGTGTTGACTGCAGTTGAACATGTCAATAATGAAATCGCCCAAGCCCTGATTGGTGTGGATGCCAACGAGCAATCTTACATCGACCAAATCATGTTGGAATTAGACGGCACCGACAACAAAGGCCGTTTGGGTGCGAATGCGACTTTGGCTGTGTCTATGGCGGCTGCCCGTGCGGCGGCCGAAGATTCAGGCTTGCCGCTGTACCGCTACTTGGGCGGCGCCGGTCCGATGGCTTTGCCTGTGCCGATGATGAACGTCATCAACGGTGGCGAACACGCTAACAACAGCTTGAATATCCAAGAATTCATGATTATGCCGGTGGGTGCGAAATCATTCCGTGAAGCCCTGCGTTGCGGTGCGGAAATTTTCCACGCACTGAAAAAATTGTGCGACAGCAAAGGCTTCCCGACTACCGTAGGTGACGAAGGCGGTTTCGCGCCTAACCTGAACAGCCATGAAGAAGCATTGCAATTGATGGTGGAAGCCACCGAAGCCGCAGGTTACAAGGCCGGTGACGATGTATTGTTTGCCTTGGATTGCGCATCAAGCGAATTCTACAAAGACGGCCAGTACCACTTGGAAGCTGAAGGCAAAGCCTACAGCAGCGAAGAATTTGCCAACTACTTGGCTGACTTGGTAGCCAAATACCCAATCATCTCTATCGAAGACGGTATGGATGAAAACGACTGGGACGGCTGGAAACTGCTGACCGAGAAATTAGGCGGCAAAGTACAATTGGTCGGCGACGATTTGTTCGTGACCAACCCGAAAATCTTGGCCGAAGGCATTGAAAAAGGTGTCGCTAATGCATTGTTGGTGAAAGTGAACCAAATCGGCACCTTGAGCGAAACCTTGCAAGCCGTTGATTTGGCGAAACGCAACCGTTATGCCAGCGTGATGAGCCACCGCTCGGGTGAAACCGAGGACAGCACCATCGCCGACTTGGCCGTGGCGACCAACTGCATGCAAATCAAAACCGGTTCATTGAGCCGCTCTGACCGCATGGCGAAATACAACCAATTGCTGCGTATCGAGGAAGAATTGGCCGAAGCCGCTTACTACCCGGGCAAAGCCGCCTTCTACCAATTGGGTAAATAAGAATAGGAAATATGTTGCATGAAGTGGGTGACCATCGTTTTATCCATCGCACTGGTGTGGTTTCAGTATAGCCTGTGGTTCGGCAAGGGCAGCTGGGGGCACTCGGATGAGTTGAAGGAACAGCTTGCGGTGCAGGAAGAAAAAAACCAAACGCTCATTTTGCGCAATAATTTTTTAGCGGCGGAAGTGGATGATTTGGCCAACGGCCAAGAAGCCATTTCCGAGATTGCCCGCGTGGAATTAGGCTATGTGCAAGACGGTGAAACTTATTACCGTTTTATCGAACGCAGCCGTTAAGAAATTCATTTCTTAAATTAAAGGCCGTCTGTATATTCAGACGGCCTTTATCTTTTTGCATAATTCATTTATAAAACAAATAAATATTTTCTATTAATATCATATCGTTTTCTCAATGCTTTTACAGTTTACTTGGTTTGATATAAATCAAATAAGGCATATAATGCCGTAAGCCTTTTGGCTTATCCTTAGCTAAACTTTAGTGATAGATGGCCGTTTGTTTTCATCTCAGGAATTTCTATGCCGCGAATGCGTTCCGACAATCTGCTGCGTAGTCTGCTTTTACCTTACCGCCGCCGCTTGTGGCTGCCGTTGGTTTTGGCGTGTGTATCGGTCGCATTGTTGATTGTGCAAAGCGCATTGTTGGCGCACTTGTTTGCCGATTGGCTGAATGCCGTGACAGCCAGTGCGGCGGTTAATCGCGACGTATTGATGCATATTTTGCCGTGGCTGTCGGTCTGTTTGCTGCTGCGGCCGCTATTGAATTTAGCTAAAGAGCGGCTGCTGCAAAACATCAGCTTGGAAGCACGCAACAGCGTGCGGGCAAAGCTATTAGATACCTTGGCAAATCTAGGCCCTGCACGGCATCGCTATGGCAACGACGGCGCATTGAGCACGCTGCTTTTAGAACAGGTCGATGCGCTTGATGGCTACATCAGCCGCTTTTATGTGCAAAGTCTGGTGGCGGTCATTACGCCGCTGGCCATTGTGGCGGCGGTGTTTTTTCACAGTAAACTGGCAGCCGTACTTTTGCTGCTGACCGCGCCGCTGGTACCGCTGTTTATGATTTTGGTCGGCAGCATGGCTGCCGATAAAAACCGCGAACAGCTAGACGTATTGGCGAAATTAGGCGGGCGTTTTTTAGATTTGGTACGCGGCATGCCGACGCTCAGGCGGTTGAGTGCGACGGATTGGGCGCAAAAGCAGGTGGCGCAATCGACTTCGCGTTACCAGCGCAAAACCATGGGTGTGCTGGCCTTGGCATTTCTATCGGGCGCAGTATTGGAATTGTTTGCTTCGCTGGCGATTGCGCTGGTGGCGGTATATCTCGGCTTGGGGCTGATCGGTGTGTTACCGTGGGCGCAGGGTGTGGTGCCGGTGCCGTATGAAAGCGCGCTGTTTATTTTATTGTTGGCACCGGAATTTTATCTGCCATTGCGCCAACTGGGCAGCGATTACCATGCCAAAGCGCAGGCGCAAGCTGCCGCGGAAGCCTTGCAACCTTTATTGGCACAGGCGAAGCCAAACGATTTTTCAGACGGCCTATTGAATGAGATCACTGCCCATCATGCGCCGGAAATTTTGTTAAACAACGTCAGTATTACCGATGGAGAACGGCAACGCTTGGCCGAGTTTTCACTGCACATTCCGTCTTCAGCACGTATCGGTATAGGTGGCGAAAGCGGTATCGGTAAATCGAGTCTGCTGCAAGCTTTACTTGGTTTTGCTGACTATCAGGGTGAAATTCTGATAAATGGTGAAAACCATAGGGAACATATTTCCCCACTAAGGCAGCAAACCGCTTATCTGGCACAATCGGCCACGCTGATGCGCGGCAGTATCCGCCATAACTTGCGCTTGGCCAAAGCTGATGCCGATGAACACGAGATGCAGTATGTTTTAAGGCAGGTCGGCTTGTGGGAAGTGGTTGACCGATTGCCGCAAGGCTTGGATACGCTTTTGGGCGAGCGCGGACGCGGTTTGTCGGGCGGGCAGCGGCAGCGGCTTTCTCTGGCCCAATTATTGCTGCACGATTGCGGTTTGTGGCTATTGGACGAGCCTTGCGCCCATTTGGATGCACAAACCGCTGCGGAGATTCACACATTGTTAGACACACTTAGCCGCGGTAAAACAGTGCTATTGGTGAGCCATGATTGGCAGGAAATCGACTGGTTGGATAAAACGGTGATTTTGGGGGTGCGGCATGGAAAAGCATAAACTCCGTCTGCGTGAACTGTGGCGGCCGCAAGCTGAAAAATGGCTGGCAGCATGGGCTTTGGGCGCAGTAACCCTATTGGCTGCGGTGGCTTTGCTAGCGGTATCCGGCTGGTTCATCAGTGCGGCAGCGGCGGCGGGTTTGGCCGCGATGGCCACGGCTTATACGTTTGACTATTTCCGCCCCGGCGCCATTATCCGCGCTTTGGCGATTATCCGCACGGCCGGCCGCTACGGCGAGCGTTTGGCTTCGCACAATGCGGTGTTGTCGCTCTTGCGGGATTTGCGTATCCGCCTGTTTGCAAACCTGACGCAAGCTTGGAATAAAACGAACGTTTCGTCACAAATCATGCACCGGCTGACGGGCGACGTTGATTTGCTCGATAATCTGCCGCTGCGTTTTTTTATGCCGTGGCTGTGGGCTTTGTTGCTTCAGACAGCCTTTTTATTGTGGCTGGTTTTGGTGTCACCGGGTTTGTCGGTTTCAGTTGCTTTACCTTTATTGCTGGCCGGAATCGTGTTACCTGCCTGGGCTGCCGTTCACGGCAAACAATTGGCGCGGGATGATGCCGACCAGGCCGAAATCCGCCGCACTTTGCTGCTCGGCCCTTTACAAATGCTGACATCCCTGCTGCTGTGGCGGCGTTGGTCAGATTGCCGCCGTGAGTTTGTCGCCGCCGATGAAGCATACGGCCAATTGAAGCGCCGCCAGCAAGCTTGGGCTTCATTGTATGGTTGGTTACAGCAGTGTTTATTGGCGGCGGTAATCGGCCTGATGATTTGGCAGGCCTTGCCTTTATTACAAACGCAGGATTTGGGCGTGCCCGTATTGTTGGCGATGGTGTTGGCGGTGTTCGGGTTGAATGAAGTGTTGTCGCCTTTAACGGCGCAATTTATGGCTTATGGTTTTGCCGCTGCCGCCCGCGACCGTTTGAATGAATTAACCGGGCCGTCTGAAACGGTTTTGAACACGCCCGGCCATGATCTTCAGACGGCCTTGAATGATATTGACCATATTAATGTCGAGAATATTTACGCCCGATACACAGGCGCACTGAATGGTGCGGAGAATGTTTCCTTTACGCTGGTAAAAGGCGAAGCGCTGATTATCCGCGGTAAATCCGGTTGCGGTAAATCGACATTATTGGACGTGTTGGCCGGAGAGCTGCCGGCGCAATCAGGCCGTCTGAACATGAGTGGGCAGTCATACGATTTTGCGACGGTGAATTATTTGGCACAGCAAATCGATATTTTCGACATGAGCTTAGCCGATAACCTGCGCTTGGGCGACGACACCATTCATGATGACGACTTGTGGCGCGTGTTGGATCAAGTGGCGCTAGCCGATTGGGCAAGGGCGCAGCCGCAGGGTTTGCAAACGTCTTTGAACGAATACGGCGCGGCAGTATCAGGTGGGCAGGCCAGACGAGTTGCCTTGGCGCGCTTACTGTTGCGGCCGAAGCCTGTTTTGCTGTTGGACGAGCCGTTTGCCGGATTAGATGAAACCGCGCGCGGGCAGATTTGGCAGATGTTGCGTGAAGCCCAAGCTGATGGCTTTTTGATTGCCGCCAGCCATCATTTGCCCAAGGATTCGGGTTATTACATTTTAGATATAAACAGCGAATCATTGTTCAGACGGCTTTAAATATGATAAGGCCGTCTGAAACCAAAACGAGAAAAACAGATAAATAATGAATACGTTACCTACACATTTTCTTATGATTAACACCGCATACTTAAAGGAGTATTTCGTATGGATGTGATTGAGCTCTCGCGACTCCAGTTTGCCGTTACGGTGCTGTATCACTTTCTCTTCGTGCCGCTCACGCTGGGCTTATCGTGGATTTTGGTGATTATGGAAGCCGTTTATGTGATGACGGGCAAGGTGATTTACCGTGACATGACCCAGTTTTGGGGCAAGTTGTTCGGTATTAACTTTGCCCTAGGCGTGACCACCGGCATTACCATGGAATTTCAGTTCGGCACCAACTGGTCGTATTATTCGCATTATGTCGGCGATATTTTCGGCGCGCCGCTGGCTTTGGAAGGCTTAACGGCTTTCTTTATGGAAGCAACTTTGGTCGGGCTGTTTTTCTTCGGCTGGAATCGCATGACCCGCCGCCAGCATTTGCTGGTGACCATGTTTATGGCGCTGGGCACCAATCTTTCTGCTTTGTGGATTCTGGTGGCCAATGGTTGGATGCAAAATCCCGTCGGCGCGGTGTTCAATCTGGAAACCATGCGTATGGAGATGACCAGCTTTGCCGATGTGTTTTTCAATCCGGAAGCACAAAACAAATTCGTGCACACCGTATCGGCAGGTTATGTCACCGGATCGATGTTTGTGCTGTCGGTATCGGGCTGGTATCTGCTGCGTAAGAAAGACATTGAGTTTGCCAAGAAAAGCTTCCGCATCGCGGCGGCCTTCGGTATGGCGTCAATTTTGTCGGTTATCGTATTGGGCGACGAATCGGGCTACAGCATCGGCCATGCCCAGAAAACCAAAATGGCGGCGTTGGAAGCTATGTGGGAAACCGAGCCTGCACCGGCTTCGTTTAACCTGATTGCCATTCCTAACGAAAAAGAGATGAAAAACGATTTTGCCGTGCACATTCCTTATGTGATGGGCATCATTGGCACGCGTTCGCCGGATAAGGAAATTCCGGGTATTAAAGACATCGTGGCAGAAAACCGCCAACGCATCGAATCGGGGCAGCAAGCCGTGACCGCTTTGGACATGCTGCGCCAAAACCGCGATGATGCCGCCGCTCGTGATGTGTTTGAGCGGCACCAAGACAATCTCGGCTTCGGTTTGCTGTTGAAACAATACACCGACGATGTGGCCGCCGCCACGCCGGAAATGAAAGACCGTGCGGCGCGTGAGACCATTCCGAAAGTGGCGCCGCTGTTTTGGAGCTTCCGCGTGATGGTGTTCAGCGGTGTGGTAATGCTGCTGGTGTTCGGCTTAAGTTTCTGGCATTCGGTGAAAAACACCTTCGCCCACAAAAAATGGCTGTTGCGCCTGGCGGTGGTTTCGTTGCCGCTGCCGTGGATTGCGATTGAAGCAGGCTGGCTGCTGGCCGAATACGGCCGCCAACCGTGGACGATTTACGGCGTATTACCGACGCATTTGTCCGCTTCTTCATTATCGGTGACATCATTGTATGGTTCGCTGGCGGGCTTTATCGCGTTTTACACCGTATTGCTGGTGGTAGAAGTGTATTTGATGCGCAAATACATCAGCCAAGGGCCGGGTTCGCTCGGCACAGGCCGCTACGACAACGAAGCGCATTAGGAGACAGAGAATGGATATTGTCAATTTCTTTGATTACGCCAGCCTGAAATTTGTTTGGTGGCTGCTAATTGGTTTTCTGATTGCCGGTTTTGCCGTGATGGACGGACACGACATGGGCATCTGCACGTTGCTGCCGTTTGTGGCCAAAACCGACGAAGAACGCCGCGTGGTGATCAACACCATCGGCGCCACATGGGAAGGCAACCAAACTTGGCTGATTACCGGTGCCGGCGCGATTTTTGCCGCATGGCCGATTATTTACGCCACTGCGTTTTCCGGTTTCTACTGGGCGATGCTGGCGGTATTGTGGGCGATGTTTTTCCGGCCGGTCGGCTTCAAATACCGCAGCTTGGTAAAAAAACCGACATGGCGCAAAACGTGGGACTGGGGCTTGTTTGTCGGCTCGTTTGTTCCGGCTTTGTTGTTCGGCGTGGCTTTGGGCAACGTGATTCAGGGCGTGCCGTTTCACTTTGACGACACCATGCGCTCGTTTTACACCGGCTCGTTTTGGGCATTGCTGAACCCGTTTGCCTTATTGTGCGGCTTGGTGTCGGTAGCGATGCTGGTGTTACACGGCGCGATTTTCCTGATGAACAAAACCGAAGGCGTAGTCTATCAGCGCACGCGCAAAGTATTGCTGCCTGCTTTAATCGCCACGCTGGTGTTGTTCAGTATCGGGGGCTGGTGGGTGGCTACGGGCTTAGACGGCTATGTCGTCACTGCCGGCACGCTCAGCCCGGATACGCTGCCCAACCCTTTGGGCAAAGAAGTAACCCGGCAAACCGGCGCTTGGCTCAACAACTATCAGCAATATCCGCTGACTATGCTGGTGCCGCTGATTACCTACGCCGGATTCATCATCGGCACATTATTGGCGCGCATGGATAAAATGGGCGCGGCGTTTTTCTTCTCGGCCTTGGGCGTAATTGGTGTGATTGGCACATTCGGTGTGTCCCTGTTTCCATTTATCATGCCGAGCAGCAGCGATTTTCGTTCGAGTTTGACCGTGTGGGATGCCACTTCCAGTCATCTGACCTTGGTGGTGATGCTGTTTTCTACTGCGATTATGATGCCGATTATCTTGGCCTACACCTCGTGGGCGTATAAGGTAATGAGCGGTAAAGTTACGGTGGAAGACATCCGGGAAAACGATCACGGCGCGTATTAACACGATTCAGACGGCCTATTGGTTTGAGGCCGTCTGAAAAAAGA
This sequence comes from Neisseria weixii, assembly GCF_042658245.1. Classification (NCBI taxonomy): domain Bacteria; kingdom Pseudomonadati; phylum Pseudomonadota; class Betaproteobacteria; order Neisseriales; family Neisseriaceae; genus Neisseria; species Neisseria weixii. Next base: position 27,641 of record NZ_JBHSPY010000016.1, on the reverse strand, counting down.
AAGGAACCGACAATGTGGTATTTTGCATGGATTTTAGGTTTGGGTTTTGCCGTGTTGCTCGCCATCATGAATGCGATGTGGGGCGAATTTGAGCAAGACCGCGACAAGCTCTTTGCCAAAGAAGATGAGGCCGTCTGAAAACGGATTCGTCGACATAAATTAAAATAACAAAATGCCGCCTGAAACAGAATATTGCTTCAGACGGCATTTTCTTTGTCTCTTAATAATAAGGCCGAACCCCTTACCCCCTTAAACCCGATACAAAATAACCACAGTTTGAATTTCCCAAACACCCTAAAATCCTCTAAATCCCATAAGCCGAATTTAGAGGATTTTAGGGAGGTTGGGAAGTATTAGGCTACTTAGTAACTGTAGTTACTTTATATGAGTTTTAAGGAAGGTTTTGCAAAGCTCCCAAGCTGTCTGAAATATTTCAGACGGCCTTGATTTTATTAATTTCCTTACACTTTGTCTGCACCCAAAATCATTGAGCCGATACCGGAATCGGTAAAGATTTCCAGCAATAACGCGTTTGGCACACGGCCATCGATGATGTGGGTGGCTTTCACGCCGTTGACCGCAGCTTCTACCGCCGAGCTGATTTTCGGCAGCATACCGCCGTAAAGCGTACCGTCGGCAATCAATTCGTCAATGCGGCTCGGGGTCAGGTTAGTTAAAAGGTTGCCTTCTTTATCAAGCACGCCGGTGATGTTGGTCATCATCAACAATTTTTCAGCGTTGAGTTCTTCCGCTAATTTACCCGCCACCAAATCGGCATTGATGTTGAACGCTTCACCGCGTTTGCCCACGCCAATCGGGGCAACCACAGGGACTTGGCCGTTGTCGATCAAGCCTTGAATCAGTGTGGTGTCGATGCTTTCCACTTCACCGACTTGGCCGATGTCCACGCCCGGGTTTTCAGGGGTGTTGATGAGCAGTTTTTTGGCTTTGATAAAATGGCCGTCGCGACCGGTCACACCGACGGCTTTTCCGCCGTGGGTATTGATCATCGACACGATTTCTTTGTTGACATGGCCGCCCAACACCATTTCGACGATGTCCATGGTTTCGCCGTCGGTCACGCGCATGCCTTGCACGAACACACCTTCTTTGCCGACGCGCTCAAGCATGTCGTTAATCTGCGGCCCGCCACCGTGAACAATCACAGGATTGATACCGACCAATTTCAGCAACACGATGTCGCGGGCAAAGCCTTCTTTCAAAGCCGGCTCGGTCATGGCGTTGCCGCCGTATTTAATCACAATGGTCGAGCCGGAAAAGCGGCGGATATACGGCAGGGCTTCGGATAAAATCGCGGCTTTGTCGGCTGCCGAAATATGTTTCACATCACTCATGAATCTACTCTTTAATTGTTAACAATTTTAGTTTTGGAATATTAATACCAAAGGCCGTCTGAAACAAGCCGAAACGTAAAAGGATTTATGATTTGTCTGAAATGTTTTAGAATAACGAGCTATTAAACTTCTATTCCACACAGGAATCCCCCATGATGAAAATCAGCACCCAATTTGATGCCGGCTCGGTGATTGTGAACGATTTGAGCCACCCGGGCAATATCCGCCTGTCGCTGCGCCCCGACAATGCCGCCGATTTTGCGCAATGGTTTTATTTCCGTCTGCAAGGTGCGGCCTATCAAAATTGTGTGATGCATTTCGACAATGCGGCTCAAGCGGCTTATCCCGACGGCTGGGAAGAATACCAAGCCTGTGCGTCTTATGACCGCCAAAATTGGTTCCGCGTGCCGACTGATTACCAAAACGGTGTGCTGACCATCAACCACACGCCTTTGTCGAACAGCGTTTATTACGCCTATTTCGAGCCTTATTCGCACGAGCAGCATTTGAACCTGCTGGGCGATGCGCAAGGCAGCGGCTTGTGTCAAATCGATGATTTGGGCAGCACCGTGCAAGACCGCGACATCAATTTGCTCACCATCGGCAACCAAGTGGAAAGCGATTTGAAAGTCTGGATTATTGCGCGCCAGCACCCGGGTGAAACCATGGCGGAATGGTTTGTCGAAGGCTTCTTAGGCCGCCTCCTCGACCCGCAAGACCCGACCGCCCGCGCCCTGCTCGACCGCGCCACGTTTTACATTGTGCCGAACATGAACCCCGACGGCTCGGTGTTGGGCAACCTGCGCACCAATGCCGCCGGTGCCAATCTGAACCGCGAATGGCAAAACCCAAGCATGGAACGCAGCCCGGAAGTATACGTGGTGCGCGAAAAAATGCGCGAAACCGGTGTGGATTTGTTCCTTGATATTCACGGCGACGAGGGTTTGCCGTTTGTCTTTGTGGCGGGTACCGAAGGCGTGCCGAGCTATAACGAGCGCATTGCCGCTTTGGAAGCCCGGTTCAAACAAGCCCTGCTGGCGGCCAGCCCTGATTTCCAAGACGAAATCGGCTATCCGAAAGACGAAGCCGGCCAAGCCAATTTGAGCATGGCCACGTCATGGGTCGGCGAGCAATTCAAATGCTTGGCCTACACACTGGAAATGCCGTTTAAAGACAACAACAACCTGCCCGACGACGATTTCGGCTGGAACGGCCAACGCTCGCTGCGTTTGGGCGAAGCGATGGTGTCGGCGATTTGGAATGTATCGGGCGATTTGCGCTAAGTATTTTAATGATTAAAAGGCCGTCTGAAAGCGAGACATTTTTTCAGACGGCCTGAGACCTTTGCAAAACCCCGGATTTGAGTACAGTTCGGAGTGAGAGCAGCGCAAAAAGCGCAGACATATCAAAAAGATAGGCAAGCTTTCGAGCAGCGCATAATGAAGAAATGTGTCAAAGATGGAGATTTTGCAAAGGTCTCAGCCTTTATCTGCCATTTAAGGATTCCCCATGATTATTCACCCCCAGTTTGACCCTGTACTCATCAGCATAGGCCCGTTGGCCATCCGCTGGTATGCCTTAAGCTATATTGTCGGCTTTGTGCTGTTCATCTGGCTGGGCCGCCGCCGCATCGCGCAAGGCAACACCTTGTTTACCAAAGAAATGCTGGATGATTTTCTCACTTGGGGTATTTTGGGTGTGATTCTCGGCGGCCGCTTGGGCTATATTTTGTTTTACAAATTGTCCGACTATCTGGCCGACCCGATCAGCATGTTCAAAGTGTGGGAAGGCGGGATGTCGTTCCACGGCGGCTTCTTGGGCGTGGTCGTGGCGATGTGGCTCTTCAGCCGCAAACACAACATCAGCGTGTGGAAAACCATGGATTTTGTGGCGCCACTGGTTCCGCTGGGCTTGGCTTCCGGCCGCATCGGCAACTTCATCAACGGCGAGCTGTGGGGACGCATCACCGACCCGATCGCTTTCTGGGCGATGGGCTTCCCGCAAGCCCGTTACGAAGACTTGGAAGCCGCGGCGCACAATCCGCAATGGGCAGAATGGCTCAACCAATTCGGCATGTTGCCGCGCCATCCTTCGCAGCTTTACCAATTCGCGCTGGAAGGCATTTGCCTGTTTATCTTGGTGTGGGTGTTTTCCAAAAAGCCGCGCCCTACCGGACAAGTGGCGTCTTTGTTTTTAGGCGGTTACGGCTTCTTCCGTTTCATTGCCGAATTTGCCCGCCAGCCAGACGATTATTTGGGCTTGCTGACGTTGGGCTTGTCGATGGGACAATGGCTGAGCGTGCCGATGATTGTGTTGGGTGCGGTTGGCTTTGTGTATTTCGGCAAGAAAAACGCTGTGAATTCTATAAATTAATGAGAGGCCGTCTGAAACATTCAGACGGCATTTTATTCAAGGCATTTCATGAACAAACAACTTCTTAATCCCAACAATAAAACAGTTTCTGTTTATTTAAGCAACCGGGCAGATACACCGCTATTCCTAACCTTTTTAAGCCCGGAAGAATCCGACGGTTTAGCCGCCTTGATTGAAAACAAAGCCACTTTGGTTTCAATCGACGAACCCAATTGGGAACATGCCTTCACGCCGTGGCAGGCACCTGCTGCGTTTAAAAAAGTACCTGACTTCAGCGGTGGCGCAGACGAATATTTGCGCTGGCTGATTGATACGGTTTTGCCTGAAGTCACGAAATCATTCTCCTTGCAACCGCAATGGACAGCCTTAACCGGCTACTCCTTAGGCGGCTTGTTTGCTGCCTATTCCGCTTATTACGCTACACCATTCAGCCGCATTGCTTCGGTTTCCGGCTCGTTGTGGCTTGATGGCTGGACGGAATTTGTGACCCAGCGCAACTTGTACACACTGCCGAAAAAAGCCTATTTCTCAGTCGGCGACAAAGAAAAAAATACCAAAAATCCGCGCATGAGCATTGTGGAAGATGCCATACGTGCTACGCAGGCCAGCTGGCAGCAGCAAGGTATCGAAACCACTTTTGAACTCAACAACGGCGGCCATTTCGAGCAAGTGCCACAGCGTATGGCCAAAGCGGTTGCGTATTTGTTGAATGAATAGGCACGGATTATTCAGACGGCATCAGACCTTGCATATGAATCAATAAAACATGGCAGCGCAGTTTCAGGTAAAATACGCGCTTGAATGTCTCCATTATTTCCCCACAAAATCATGTCCAAAAAAACCAAACAAGAATTAGAAAACAACAAACTCAACAAACGCTTACGCCACGCAGTCGGCGCAGCAATTAACGACTTCAATATGATTGAGCCGGGCGACAAAATTATGGTCTGCTTGTCGGGCGGCAAAGACAGCTATGCGCTGTTGGATATTTTGCGCCAACTGCAAGCCAGTGCGCCGATTGAATTTGATTTGGTGGCGGTCAATCTCGACCAAAAGCAACCCGGCTTTCCCGAACATGTGCTGCCCGAGTATCTGCAAAGCATTGGTGTCGATTATAAAATTGTCGAAGAAGACACTTATTCCACCGTAAAGCGCGTATTGGAAGAAGGCAAGACCACTTGCTCGCTGTGCAGCCGCTTGCGCCGCGGCATTCTGTATCGCACGGCAAAAGAATTGGGTTGTACCAAAATTGCGCTCGGCCACCATCGCGACGATATTTTGGCCACCATGTTCCTGAATATGTTTTACGGCGGCAAACTCAAAGCCATGCCGCCTAAATTGGTCAGCGACAACGGCGAGCATATCGTCATTCGTCCTTTGGCGTATGTAAAGGAAAAAGACCTGATTAAATACGCCGAATTGAAGCAGTTCCCGATTATTCCGTGTAATTTATGCGGCTCGCAGCCGAATCTGCAACGCCAAGTCATCGGCGATATGCTGCGCGATTGGGACAAACGCTTTCCCGGCCGCATTGAATCGATGTTTGCCGCGCTGCAAAACGTGGTGCCGTCGCATTTGGCCGACCCTGAATTATTCGACTTTGCCGGTTTGGAACGTGGTCAAAGCCTGAAACACGGCGGCGATTTGGCATTTGACAGCGAAACCGTACCCGAACGTTTTGTTTCAGACGGCCCCGATGATGAAGACGGCAGCGAAGTCAAAATCGCTGTGGAAAAACCCAGCCGCAAAGTGATTAATATCTTGGCCGGCAAACCGAAAAACTGCGGCGCTTGAGAGGCCGTCTGAAAAGCCAAATTCAAAATCCGGGCGGTATTTGCCCGGATTTTGATATTTTTGCAAAGCATTAACCCGCAATGCAAGGCTTTGCCCTACAATAGGCCGTCTGAACACAATACACACTTATCCTTAAGGAACACGCATGACTGCTGCTTTAATCACCCTATCTTTAATCCTGATTCTCGTCGGCCTGCTCGGCACGATTTACCCCGCCATTCCGGGCTTGGGTTTAATGTTCGGCGGCGCGTGGCTGCTGGCGCATGTCAACGATTATCAAATTTTCGGTACCATCACTTTGGTATTTTTAGGCATTATCACCGTCATCGGTACGGCGATGGATTATGTGGCGGGGATGCTGGGGGCGAAATATACCGGTGCCAGTAAATTAGCCATTTGGGGGGCATTTATCGGCGGTGTGGCCGGTGCATTCTTAGGGTTGCCGGGCTTATTGTTCGGCCCATTATTGGGTGCAGGCATTGGCGAATTTCTAACCCGAAAAGACATGTGGCAGGCGGGTAAAGTCAGTATCGGCAGCTTTATCGGTTTCATCATCGGCACAGCCGCCAAAGTCGGCTGCGCATTGGCGGTTATCCTGACCTTGCTTACCGTATGGATTGTCAGCCTTTTTTGAGGTATTTTTCATGAGCCAAAGGCCGTCTGAAATATTTCAGACGGCCTTTGCTATTCAAAAATCAATCAGTTTTTACCGCAACAGGCTTTGTATTTTTGACCGCTGCCGCAAGAGCAAGGATCGTTGCGGCCGATTTTGCCGCTTTCGCGGCGCACGGTTTGCGGTTTGTTGATAACGGCTTGCCAGTAGCTGTAGATATCCAGCAGCACATGCGGCAGATCAGACTCCAGCTCGGTCAATTCTTTATCAGTCAAATGCAGAATCACTTCGCCGTTTTCTTCTTCATCATAAATGCCGCCCAAGGCCATAACCGGGTAGAACAAATCTTCGAATTCTTCTTGGTTGACCGCTTCAAACCAATCGGTCGGCACCACGTCTAATGCATAAAGATAGGCATTACACCAAGTGTAAAAATCGGGATTGCCCGCCTCATCTTCATACAACCACAAATCGGGCAGTTTTTTATCTGCCAATTGGCTGCGCATGTCCATCGCCAAAGCCAATACCAAACGCTCGACTTCGGTGCGCTCTTTGGCCTCAAACAATGATTCGTCGCCCAACACTTCCGGCAGCCAGTCATTCGGATTTAATGCATCAGGGCCGCTTAACAAGGCCATCATAAAGCCCTGTACTTCGTCGCAGCGCATCGTGTTGTGTTCTAAGGATTTGGCATCGAGCAACCCAATCAGGCGGTTGCGTGAGGCTTCGTCAAAAGTGCTTGCTTGCATGGATTGGTTCCTTCCCAATATTTTCAGACGGCCTGAAAACTTTGCACAATCGCCATCTGTGGTGAATTTCTTCGTTATGTGCTATTCGAAAGCTTGTCTATCTTTATGATATGTCTGAGCTTTCTGCGCTACTCTAACTTTAAACTGCACTCAAATCCGGCGTTTTGCAAAGGTATCGGCCTTAAAACCGTTAAGTAATCATTCTTTGGCGCATCTGCTCAAACAGGCAAACGGTGGCCGCCATAGCAACATTCAGTGATTCAGTTTGCCCCAGCATGGGAATTTTGACGCTGGCGCTCACTTTTTCCAACACTTCCGCACTCACGCCGCTGCCTTCGTTGCCGAACACCCAAGCAGCCGGTTGGCGCAGATTCATGTCGTAAAGATTAAAATTGTTGTGCTCACTCAAGGCGGTTGCCCACACCGTATCTTGATATTCGGCCAGCCATTGCATCATCGGCACACGGCTGTGGATGTTCAGTAAAAAATGTGCGCCCATTGCGGCACGCAATACTTTCGGCGACCATACGTCTGCGCTGCCCTGGCTGAGTATCAAATGCGGTATAGTACAAGCAGCGGCGCTGCGGATGATGGTGCCGACATTGCCGGGATCTTGTACACATTCCAACACCACGCAATCGCCTTGTTTCGGCCATGTTTGTTGGTGCGGAATATCAATCAAGGTCATCACATCATCGGAATCGGTCAGGCCGGTGATTTTGGATAAGGCTTCATTGCTGACCCATGTTATCAAATTGACCGGAACCGCTTCGACTAAGCGGCGGGTTTCGTGATGATTGGCTTTGGACTCAGGCAGATAAACCTGCACGGGTTTACCGTCTGCTTCAAGATAGCTTTGCAGCAGATGCACGCCTTCCAATACAGTTTGTCCGCATTGCCGGCGCGTTTTGGATTGGAAAAGCAGCTTGGCCAAATGCTTGAGTTGCTCGTTTTGAGTAGAAGTAATCAATTTCATGCCGTGCATTATAGCTGCTTTCAGACGGCATGGTGTGGCCGTCTGAAAATAAAAAAGCCTTTACATGACGTAAAGGCTTTTTGAGTTATTGCACAATTTCTTTTGGCGGGGTGTTGATGACTGCTTGGCTTTCAACACGAACTGCCGTATTTTGCTGCTTCTGTATTGATAACTGCTCCGCAGCATTCGGCACGACCACATCCGAAGCAGCTTTATTTTCAGCAACGGCGCGTACAGGCACAATATTTTGATCAACCTGCTGTTGCTGCTTCTCAACCGCTACAGGCGTCATTTGCTGCGTATCCGCTTGCGGCCAGAATTGCCACACCGATACTGCCACAGCTGCCAAGCTGGCGGCTGCGGCAAAGCCTTTAAATGCGTGATTGCTTGCTTTTGACTGTTTGCTTGTCAGATTTGAAGCATTGGCCGCATAATTGGCCTGGTGCTCGCGGCTGATTTCAGCCAAAGCGGCTGTAAACACTTCGCTTTGCATGAAATCAGCATTGCGCCCCACTGCTTGCTGTTTCATACAATCGCTGATGAGATGATATTCATACCATTTCTGGCCGGCTTCATCATCGGCTAACAATTTATCCAACATTTCGTCAGATAAATCTTCGTTGTCCATTGCAATGGAAACATATTCATATTTATCTTTATTGTTTATTGTTGTCATTTTCCTTACCACCTTTGGTTTTCAGTGGTATCCAATAACGGCCTTAAGTCTTTTGCAATGACTTCGCGCGCCCTGAAAATCCGTGAACGCACAGTCCCTATCGGACACCTCATTATCTGAGCAATTTCCTCGTAAGACAGCCCTTCCATTTCGCGTAATGAAATGGCTTTCCGTAAATCATCGGGCAGCTTCGAAATGGCTTCCTCGACGGTTTGTAAAATTTCGCGATTCATCATCTCAGCTTCCGGCGTGTGGTAATCCGCAATCTGATCTGCTAAATCAAAAATGTCACCTTCTTCGTTTGCGGCTTCTGCACTAATGAACGGCCGCTTTCCTGAAGTGGCTAAAAAATTCTTTGCTGCGTTGATGCTGATGCGGTACAACCATGTATAAAACGCGCTTTCGCCACGAAAATTCGGTAAGGCGCGATAGGCCCGAATCATGGCTTCCTGCGCTACATCGTTTACTTCATGCTCATCTTTAACGAAACGTGAAATCAATCTGATTAATCGGCGTTGATATTTGCTCATCAACATCTCAAACGCCTTTTGTTCGCCTTTTTGTGCGCGCTCTACCAGCATTTGATCGATCTGGCGATCATTCATTATTTAACCTTTTATGTAACTACATTATAAGTCATAAAATAGCAAAGCGTGCTGTGTTACCTTATGACATTTTTAGTGGAATTTAGTTCCGTAATATATTTCGTTAATGGATCATAAATAGGTAAAAAACCATCAAAATCCCGAAAATCCTGATTTGCCTTAAGATTAGCAACTGCCAAGCATATACCGTCGGCATTTGCGATAATCGGCCAGATTTGTCTCACTGACGGCAAAATATGGCATTCTTGCAACATTTTCTTGGTTGATTTTTGTCCGAACTCTAATTTTATGACATCACTACTAGTTACTTTTCGGACTATTCCCACATCCATTAATACTTGTTCGCTCAAACCAAACCGATGCGGTTTTAAGGTAAATCCGTTTTCCAACAAAACATCTTTCAGACGGCCTTGAATTCCTTTATGACCCAGCCACGGATAATTTTCCGTATGAATGGTTCTGACATACAAAATATCTCGATACAATTCTATGCTTATATCGTCAAACTGCCATTGTGCAGATTCGGCTTCCAGCAAAATTCTGGCCATATCAGATAAAGTTTTATGCGACGGTAAGCGAATTTTGTAAATCTGAAAAAAATAATGCAACACACGACGACGTCGCAATTCACTCAAACCACGCCACCAATCGACCTGAAACAGGCCGTCTGAAAGCATACGGTGATAATCATCTTGGGTGACTTCGTCCAACAAAGCCAAATCGTCTTGCAGACTGCGCACGTTGGCCAAAATTTGCTGATGAATATTCGGCACTCGCTGTTTCCATTGCGGCAATGCTTTATGGCGGATCCAATTGCGCAAATAGCTTGTGTCTTGATTGCTTTCGTCTGCAACATAAGCCAAATCATGCTCAAACGCATAGTGTTCTAAAGCGGCTCTTGGCGTATCTAAAAGCGGCCGCCAAATTTTGATGCTTTGATTCAAATCACGCCATTTTGGCATCGCTGCGAGCGAACGTGTCCCACCGCCACGAGCAACACCGAGCATAAAGGTTTCGACTTGATCGTCTTGATGATGCGCCAACGCCAAAATATTACATAGACCGTCTGAAAATATACGGTAGCGCCCTGCTCTTGCTGCCGCTTCAATGCCTTTTCCTTTTGCATTAATGGCGGCTTTAGCGACTCTTAAATCAACATTCAATTGCACACATAATGTTTCGCAAAAATCGGCCCACTCATCAGCAAACGGGCTTAAACCGTGATGGACGTGTACGGCACGGAGCTTAAAATTTTTCTGTTCACGTAAACGAGCCAATAAATGTAGCAAGACCACCGAATCCAATCCGCCGCTCAAGCCGACCTCAATGCTCAATTCATTGCTTGGCTGTGGTAATTCTGCTGCCAATAAAGCGAATAAATCCATTTTCAACTCCGTTCTTTTTAGACAGCCGATATAGGAAATCGTCGGGTTGTTTACATTTTTCACGCAAAACAACTTTTATTTTTTGCCTGAATGATTGTTTTAGGATTTTCTACAAATGAGACCTTTGCCCAAGCCGTAGATTTGAATAAGTTCGAAGTTGGAGCAGCACAGAAAGCGCAGGGATTATCTGAATCATCAAGCTTTCGGGCAGCGCACAATGAAGAAATGCACCAAAGATACGGAGTTTTTGAAGGTCTCAGCCTAAAATGCAAAAACAAGCAGGCACCAGCCTGCTTGTTTTAAGACAATTGCAGTATTAAATTATTTCTCGGTAAATTTACCGTATGCCATGATACGGTCAAAACGACGGGACAATAAATCTGCCATCGGAATGCTTTGTGCATCACGCAATTGTTCTTCCAAAACATGTTTTACACTCAACATCACCGCTTCCATATTGCGGTGTGCGCCACCCAAAGGCTCGTCAATGATGCGATCGATCAAGTTTAATTCTTCCAGACGCTTGGCGGTAATGCCCAAGGCTTGTGCGGCATCGGCGGCTTTTTCGGCGGTTTTCCAAAGAATCGATGCACAACCTTCCGGAGAAATTACCGAATAAGTTGAGTATTGCAACATATTCACATAGTCACCCACGGCAATTGCCAAAGCGCCGCCCGATCCCCCTTCGCCGATAATGGTGCAGATTACCGGCACCCGCAAGCGGGTCAATTCGTATAAATTGCGACCGATGGCTTCCGATTGTCCACGCTCTTCCGCACCAATACCCGGATAAGCACCCGGGGTATCGACGAAAGTCATCACCGGCAAACCGAATTTTTCAGCAGTCTGCATCAAGCGCAAGGCTTTGCGGTAACCTTCCGGACGCGGCATACCAAAATTGCGGCGGATTTTTTCTTTGGTGTCACGACCTTTTTGATGACCGATGACCACCACGCTCTGACCGTTGAAACGCGCCAAACCACCTACGATGGCATAATCGTCGGCAAAATGACGGTCGCCGTGCAATTCTTCAAAGTCAGTGAAAATCGCGTTGATGTAGTCTAAGGTATAAGGACGCTGCGGGTGACGTGAAACCTGTGAAATTTGGGCAGGTGTCAGTTTGCTGAAAATAGATTTGGTTAAATCATTGCTTTTCTTTTGCAGGCGGAAAATTTCGTCTGAAATATCGACAGCCGACTCACCTTGAACGAAGCGCAGCTCGTCGATTTTGTTGGTCAGCTCAGCAATAGGCTGTTCGAAATCTAAAAAAACAGGTTTCATACGATGACGCTCTCAATGGATAAGATTCTGCTGCAATCATACGCTAATCAGGCAATTTTAGCAGCAGTTTGCACAAAAAATATGCAGCATTTTGATAAAAATCAGGGCTTTTCCATGATTTTCAGACGGTCTGATTGATTTTTAGTATAGATACACTAATACATCAAGTGGCGTATCTTATGATAAACTCGCAAGCAATTCAAATCTTTTCTGACACGCTTATGAAAAACGAACAAGACAATCACACCATGCGCTTAGATAAATGGCTGTGGGCCGCGCGCTTTTTCAAAACCCGTGCGCTGGCACAAAAGCATATCGAGCTTGGCCGCATTCACGTCAACGGGGCAAAGGTGAAAAACAGCAAATACATCGTTGTCGGAGACGCCATTGATATGAGCTTGAATTCGCTGCCCTACAAATTCAAAGTATTGGCGCTCAACCACCAACGCCGTCCTGCACCGGAAGCAAGATTGCTTTACCAAGAAGATGCCCAAACCGCCACCGAACGCGAAAACCAAAAGCTGCTTAATGAAGCCAGCCGCATTACCGCTGCTTATCCCGACGGCCGACCGACTAAACGCGACCGCCGACAATTGGATAAAGTCAAACGCGATACTTGGTAAAGCCATATTAGCAAGGCCGTCTGAAATTTCAGACGGCCTTGCTAATATTCTGAAAGCCGACATACAAATACACTCTGTTTGTCAGCTTTCAAAGCCAATTAAAATTTGTATTCTACTTGGCCGCGAACCACGTTCACGTCTTGTTTATCGCCGCCAACTGTAGCGGTAACTTGTTTACCGTGCAAGTAGAAGCCTTTTACTTTCCAGTTTTTCCAAGGAATGTAAGTTGCACCCAATTGAACACCTTGAACGTTTTTGCTGTAGTCTTCAACTGAAGATACACCCGACAATGAACCCACACGGCGGTAGTTCAAAAACACGTCATAAGAATTGCGCACGTCCCAATCCGCCAATTTATAGCGAACTTCGGTAAATACGCCGTCGTTTTTGATTTTTTGGCCGACATCGTTATAGGCTTTGATGTTGGATTTGCTGACCGCAGCCATCCAGCGCCAATCGTCGTTGAATTTGATGTCGGTACCCAATTCGCCGAATACGGCATTTTTGGCATCGTGACGGTCGCCGATATCAACATCCTTCATGTAGCTGACGGTTGCGCCTACATTGATATTTTCATTTATAGGGTAAGTGCTTTGAATCGAAGCAAAATGTTTGCGACGGCCACCTACGCCCCAGATATTGTCGTTAAAGTAGCCGGTGCGACGACCTGCCGTCACTTTAGTCGGCAATACTTTGTTGTCAAAGAATAATTCAGCACCGGTCACTTCAGTATCCCAAACCCGACCGTATGAAGAGAATGCGCCAAACTTACCCACACGGGCTTTGATGCTGTTGTCACCAAAATTGTAAACCGTACCTTCGGCATACAGTTTGTTTACCGGCACATCATGGTCACCACGGAATTTACCGGTTTCCAAATCGATGTTCGGCTCGATTTGCGCTACGGCTTTCCAATCTTTATACAGATTTGCACGCACCCAAAATTCGGCGTTAAATTCGCTGTGGGTGTTTTCAGGTGTCGGATTTACGCCGCTGTTATTGGCTCTAGTGTCTTCGCTGTCGACACGAACACGGAAAGCGCCGTTTACTGTCAGCAAATCATTGAAAATGCTGATTTTATCATCGTCTTTACGGATAATACTGCCGGAATTGACGTAATCGCCGGTGGTCGACAGCGCAGCGGCATCGCGTTCACTATCAGCAGGATTGGCCACAGCAAAAGACGCAGCAGCTAAAGCAGCACAAACAACAGCAAAGTTTTTTTGAATTTTCATGCAAATCTCCAGTTTATCGAGTAAACAACCGTTTGTAATTTTCATTGCCGAAACCGAGTTTGAAGCCGGTTGACAACAAATTTATGGATAAGGTGGTTGAACCGACTACAAACCACATCGGTGTTATTCAGTTACAAGCTTAAAATTTTGTGGCGTTATATCATGCAACATATTAAATTATGTAACTAATGTGATAACAATCCTATGTAGTTTGCTGTATTACGTCAAGAAAATTTTACATGAAACAAACAAAAAAACAACTAATTTGATAAATATCAACTTTATTTTAGGCCGTCTGAAAGCTGTTTAACCTAAAAATTTATGCAAAACTACTATAAATTTCAAAAAAAGAAATACAATGTAGTTTTATTTAATTTATTTTAAAACAGTGCATTAATCATTTCATCTAACGCTGTTTGACGTTTTTTTTGGTTTTTTACTGCCCATTCAAATATTTTTTTGTCGCCCCAAAACACAAAACGCTCTCGCGCACGAGTGATACCTGTGTACAACAGCGCATTATTCAGGCTGCTTAACACATCATCGCTTTCATTTGCCATACCAATACTTGGTGGCAACAGCCACACCTCCCGATATTCCGAACCTTGGCTTTTGTGCACGGTCATGGCAAACGCCGTTTCAAAAGCGGGCAAGCGACTGATGGGGATTTTTCTGAAACCTTCCGCAAATGGAAAATAAGCGGCCAAACCATTAGCCGATTCGCTATCCTGCATAATCAGGCCGATGTCGCCATTAAATACATCCAGTGCATAATCATTGCGCATGACCATAATCATTTGTCCGGCAAACCACGGTATATTACCCAATATGCGCTGCTGCCGCTGCAAATGGCGGAAATAAGCCTGATTAAAATTTTCCGCATCTTGGCGCCATGCCGTTAACACCACCACATCCGCCACATGACCGAATGCCAGCGCCACGTTGCCACTATCTACAGCCTGCCAGTATTTTTCATGCTTGTGATACAGCAATTCGGCTTGATGTTTCATATCGGCATGCAATACCTGCAATTCATCAGGAAAGCGTGCAAACTGCGCCCACGCTGTTTCGCTATCTCCGGAAACCACCGCCCGAGCCAAACAACCAATGCCGCTATCTGCACCAAAGCGGTGGCTGACATGCAAATGGGCGATGTTTTGCGACAACGCCGACGGATTTTCGGCAACTTTAAATGCATGCTGAGGCAGATATTCGCTCAAACGGCGATGAGTATCTTCATCCAGAACGGTTTTTCGTGACAAGGCAGCCAATACCGCACCAACGCCAACCGATGGTAACTGAAATTCATCACCCAAGAAGATAACGCGGCAACCGTTCGGGATAGCTTTGAGCAATTGCAGCAACAGTGATAAATCCAACATCGATGCTTCATCCACTACCAATACGTCTAAAGGCAAAGGCTGCTGCGCATGAAAAGCCGGCCGCATTTGCGGCGGACGAAGTTTCAACAGGCGGTGTACGGTTTGGCCTTCTAAAAGCAATAAATGATGCTTGATGTGCTCGGGCAAATCGAAGCCGTCTAAGGCACGATGCAGCGAACGTGTCATATGCGCGGCTGCTTTGCCTGTAGGTGCGGCCAAGGCGATGCGCGGCAAAGTGGTGGCATTGTCGCAAATCAAGCCCAATAATTTGGCGACCGTGGTCGTTTTACCGGTACCGGGGCCGCCGGTAATCAGCATAAAAGCTTGCAACAAAGCCAAACCCGCAGCATCACGCTGTCCTTCGCTGCCTTTTTCGGCAAACCAGTTCCGCAGATTTTGCGAAGCCTGCAACCAATCGACATCATCGGTGGCTGCTGTCGCCAGCCGCTTGATCTCGACAGCCAAGTCGTGCTCCAACTGCCAAAGCCTGCCTAAAAACAAACGCCGCCCGTTCAGCACCAGCGGCGTTTCGCCATCTGACCCGACCACCAAAGCAGCACGTTTCAAGGTTGCCGCTTCTTTATCGCTAACCCAAATAAACGAATGCCCGCTTTGCAGTGCGCTAAACAAGGCTTCAACATAAGGTGTCACCACGGCCGCTTCTTCGGGCGCGTAGTGTTGCAAAAACTGTGTCGCAGCCAAGGCCGCCGCTTGGTTTAAATCGATGGAAGCATTCATTTTGTTTTCTCACGAAATAGACTGAGACCTTTGCAAAACCCTAGATTTGAGTATAGTTCAACGTTGTAGCAGCGCAGAAAGCGAAGACATATCATAAAGATAGGCAAGCTTTCGAGCAGCGCACAACGAAGAAATGTGCTCAAAGATAGGGATTTTACAAAGGTCTCAGAGGCCGTCTGAAAGTTTTACGTAATACTTTTCAGACGGCCTATTATACCGTTTTACATTTATTTGCCATAAGGGTTATTTGTTTTGCAAACGCCCGTCCTGCATGGTCATCACGCACTCGAAACGCACAGCCAATTCATCATCATGTGTTACCACAATCAGGCTGGTACCCAATTCGTTTTTCAAATCTAACATCATGTCGAGTACATTTTGCGCATTTTTTCGGTCGAGATTGCCGGTCGGTTCATCAGCCAGCAAACATTTCGGCTGAGTAACCAGCGCGCGGGCAATGGCGGCACGTTGGCGTTCTCCTCCCGACAATTCGCTCGGGCGGTGCAGCATACGTTGTTTCAAACCGACTTTTTCCAGCATCCCCGCTGCTTGTGCTTCAGCCTCAGCTTTCGATTTCTTGCCGATCAGCAAAGGCATCATCACGTTTTCCAAAGCAGAAAATTCAGGCAGAAGATGATGGAATTGATACACGAATCCCAAATATTGATTGCGCAATAAGCCCAACTGCTTTTGGCTCATTTGCCCTAAATCCTGCCCCATCAGCATCACACGGCCTTCAGACGGCATATCCAAGCCGCCCAAAATATGCAGCAGCGTTGATTTACCGCTGCCCGACGAACCGATAATGCTGACGCTCTGACCTTGCATCACTTCCAAATTCAAGCCGTTCAATACTTGCACGTTCAGCGCGCCGTCGTTGTAGCTTTTGCCGACATTTTCACATTTCAACACAATATTATTCATAGCGCAAAGCCTCCGCAGGTTGGGTTTTTGCCGCGCGCCAGCTTGGGTACAGCGTGGCGATAAAGGCCAAAGCCAAAGAAATACACGCAATCACGGCCACGTCTTTCATGTTGACATCGCTTGGCAGGTAATCGATGAAATAAATCTGCGAATTAATCAAATGCACGCCAAACAGTTTTTCAAAGAATGCCACGATTTTACCGACATTCCAGCCCAGCAACACGCCGCACACTACGCCGATTAAGGTGCCGAAAAATCCGGCAAACGCACCCTGCACCATAAAAATCTTCATCACACCGGCAGGCGACAAACCCAAGGTGCGTAAAATCGCAATATCGGCCTGCTTCTCGGTCACCGCCATCACCAATGACGACACCAAATTAAATGCTGCTACGGCAATAATCAACATTAAGATGATGAACATCATGCGTTTTTCTAATTCAACCGCTTCAAAATAGCTGCGGTTGCTGAAAGTCCAATCGCGCACCCAAACGTCTTGCTGCTCGGCTGCAGGAATCAGGTTAGCGATAAAATCAGGCGCGTTTTGCGGATCCGCCAGTTTCAGGCGTAAGCCGCCGACACCGTCGCCCAAGCGATACAAAACTTGCGCGTCTTGAATATGCGTCATCGCCAGTGAGTTATCCAATTCATATACACCGGTTTTGACGATGCCGACCACGTTAAACTGCTTCAAACGCGGCACCACGCCTGCCGGCGTAACATTGCCCTCAGGTGTAATGACCGTCACTTTTCCGCCCGGCTCCGCACCCAAAGCCTGAGCCAGACCTTCGCCCAAAATAATGTCGAAGCTGCCCGGTTTCAAATCGTCAAAGCTGCCCACCGGCATGTCTTTGCCGTAATCGACCACATTTTTTTCTTCAGACGGCAAAATACCGCGAATCTGCACACCGCGCACTTCGCCCGAGTTGGCCAACAAGGCTTGGTCGGACACATAAGGCGCGCTGGCCAACACTTCTTTTTTGTCTTTAATATAACGGCGCAAATCCTGCCACTCGGCACCATTGCCATTATCGAAATAACCGATTTCAGCATGCGGCGCAACGTTTAATAGCTGCCCACGGATTTCTTTCTGAAAGCCGTTCATTACCGACAGCACCACAATCAGCGCAGTCACGCCCAATGCAATGCCGGCAATCGAAATCATGGTGATGAACGACATGAATCCGTTGCGCTTTTTCGCCCGCAGATAGCGCAGGCCGATCCAAGATTCTAAAGAAGTCATTTATTTCAAGCTGCCTTCGTTTCAAAGTAAAAGCGGTATTGTACCGTAAAACGTGTAGGCCGTCTGAAACGCCTACGGCATAAAAAAACAACTGTAAAGACTGACCTTGTAAACCACAATTTCGGTAAAATCCGCCGGAAAATTTGCATTTGTGGTGAATCAGTTTTATTCTAGGTTCAACGGGGCCTGTCTGGCGCCATGAATAAGGACAAATATCCGATGAAAACCACAAAACTCTTGGCTTCATCCGTAGTCGCTGCTGCTTTAGCGTTCAGCGTGAATGCGTATGCGGCTAAAGAAGTTAAAATTGCTTCCAACAACACACCTTACTCTGATACACACGTGCAGCAATTAGCCGCCACTGCCTTAGGCATGGGCGTGAAAGAACCGGTCAGCCTCACCCGCTCGGGGGGCAATGTTGTCGTATCCGGCAGCGGCAGCACCAAATGTACCTTTAAAGTAGGCGAAGGCGATTCCCCTAAAATTCAGGGTGTGAACTGCAAATAATCTGCTCCCAATATGCAAAAGGCCGTCTGAAATATCCAGACGGCCTTTTGCATATTGGGAACATTCTTCTTTTATTCTTTTACCACACGCCGCTCATACACTGCCTGCGCCAAAGTACCCGCATCGACGTATTCCAATTCCCCGCCCAACGGGATGCCGCGCGACAAACGGCTGATTTTATAAGGCAGGTTTTTGAATAATTCCGACAATACATAGGCCGTGGCATCGCCTTCCGCGGTGAAGTTGGTGGCAATGATGATTTCATCGATTTCGCTCTGCTGCAAGCGCTCGACCAGCTTATCCAACGCAATTGCCGAAATATCCATGTTTTGCGCGGGGCTAATCTGCCCCATCAGCACGAAATACAAACCATCATGGCAATGCGCGGCTTCCATATTCGACACATCCGCCGGCATATGCACAATCATCAGGCGGCTTTTATCGCGGTTTCCATCGGCACAAATGTCACAAATCTCGTTTTCGGTAAATGTGTTGCACAAGCGGCAATGGTGTACCTGCTTGAGGGCATGTTGCAGGGCATCGACCAATTCCTGCGCTTCCTCACGCTTGTGCTGTAGCAATTGATGCGCCATGCGCTGCGCGGATTTGGGGCCGACATTGGGCAGCACTTTCAAGGCATTAATCAGTCGGCCGAATGCATCGGGTTGTTTACTCATATTGTTCAGACGGCCTCGCCGCTTTCCATGAATCTTAATAAACCAAACGGCCGGAATACCGGCCGTCTGAGTCCATCCGTTATTCTGTCGGATTCACTTTTTGAGCGCCTTGCTCTTGTTTGATTTTTTTGTTCAGATATTGCAACAATTGGTCAAACACATTGGCTGTTTGCTGCTGCACCACAGCTTGCTTGGCTGCCGGCAGTTGTTCGTTGACATTTTCAGGCGGCTTAATGGCCTGAACTTCCAAAATCACCGGCGCCGGCAAACCTTCCAGCTTCACATAAGCCGGTTTACCCTCAGCAGGACGCGCTTTCAACAATTCCGCATAAGCTTCAGGCGGCATGGATTGTCGTGCTTGTTGCGCATTCAAATCAGAAACCGGTGACCATTCTACCGTCGTTTTCTGACCTGATTTCAAGTCAGCCAAGGCTTCATCGGCTTTTTTCTCCGCCAGTTTACGCGCTTCAGCCAATAAATAAGCCGAACGCACTTCTTCTTTCACCTCTTCAAACGGTGCGGTTTTCTCTTCACGCACTTCTTTGGCGCGCACCACCCACACCACATCCGGCGCAACGGTAATCGGCTCGGAATTGTGTTTTTTCTGCA
Organism: Neisseria weixii; assembly: GCF_042658245.1. Classification (NCBI taxonomy): domain Bacteria; kingdom Pseudomonadati; phylum Pseudomonadota; class Betaproteobacteria; order Neisseriales; family Neisseriaceae; genus Neisseria; species Neisseria weixii. The sequence continues at coordinate 7,896 of NZ_JBHSPY010000016.1, read as the reverse complement.
AAACATCCTCGCTGAAAATTGCCGCAATCAGCCCATCCGGCATACCTGCAGCTTTACCGTTGGCTTGAGTCAGCCATTCGTCAGGCGCTTCAACTTTCAAATTCAGCTTTTTGGCGACTTCGGTCAAGCCGTTCGGATTATTGAATGCTTCTTCAGCCAGTTGTTCTTTAAGTTTGTTGAATTCGCCTGAAACCTTTTTCAGCTTCAATTCGTTTTCAATGCGGGCTTTTTCCTGCTCGAAAACCGGCTTGTTGTCGACTGGTGCCGCCGCGGCTTGCTCATCAAAGGCTTTCCGCACTTCCTCTTCGCTGACGCTTTGCTTGGCCGCCAATTCATTGACATCCAAAGCCACATATTCGATTTTGGCCGCCTGTGGAATCACATAATCTTTTTTATTGGCCTCGTAAAAACCTTGCACCGCTTTATCGTCAGCCTTGATTTGACCGGCAAACGCTTCCGGACTGAACGTTGCCGAACGCACTGTGCGCGTAGCTTGGGTCAGATTCACCAATTGCGCCGCTTGCGCATCGCTGACGATGGTGCCGTTTTGCACCAAGTTCAACAGATTCTGCAACTCAAACTGCTCGCGGATTTCATCCACAAACTGGTCTTCGCTCATGCGGCGCTGCTCAAGATACTGCGTCAGCATAGCTTGGCTGAATTTACCGCTGGAATCGTGAAAGCTCGGGTCATCCACAATGATTTGTTTGATTTGTTCCTGCGATACCGCAATGCCCATCATTTTCGCACCTTGTGTCAGGTAAGCGCGTTGCAGCAAAGATTGGAACACCGCATCGCGCGATTCGTTACCGCCGGCCGCCTGTGCATTTTGCACGGCCACATTCAAATCTTGATCACTGACCTTCTGGTCGCCGACTTTAACAATATAATCCGAACCCGGCGCGGCGACGGTACTGACACCGAAACCGACAAAGGTCAACGCAATCAAGCCCAATAAAATCTGGGCGGGCAATTTATATTTTTCAACGGAATGGAACATAACTACTCGATAAAGATAGGTGGATGGCAAACACACATTGTAACGTTTTTTTCGTGAATCCGCACTAATTCATGCTTTTCAGACGGCCTTTTGAGAGACTTATCCGATTTATTTCTTTTTCGGGCGGAACGCTTTGCTCACGGCTTCATCAGTTTCGATAAATACGCCGCCGATTAAATCAACGCAATACGGAATCGCGCTGAATAAACCGTGCACTTTAATCCCGCCATGTTCATCACGCACGCCGCCGAGTGTTTCAGCGATGGCTTTGGGACGTCCGGGCAGATTGACGATTAAGGTTTTACCGCGAATGCCGGCGGTTTGGCGCGATAAAATGGCAGTCGGCACATAAAACAAGCTGATTTGACGCATTTGTTCACCGAAACCCGGCATTTCTTTTTCGACCACATTTAACGTGGCTTCAGGTGTGACGTCACGCGGTGCAGGGCCGGTGCCCCCGGTGGTAAACACGACATCGCATTGCTGCTTGTCAGCCATGGTTTTCAAGGCGTTTTCTATTTCGCTTTGTTCATCAGGAATCAGGGCTTCGACAAAATGTATCGGATTTTTTACCGCACTTTGCAGCCAATCTTTCAATGCGGGAATGCCTTCGTCGGCATACACGCCGCTGCTGGCGCGGTCACTGGCGGACACCAAGCCGATGGTGACGGTGGCTAAAGTAGATTCGGTCATTGTGTTGCTTTCTTTTATTTGAAACAGGCCGTCTGAAACATTCGGACGGCCTGCGGATAAAACCAATGATAAATGTTTCAGACGGCCTGCAATGGATTTACAAATCAACCAACAAACGGCGGATTTTTTCAATAGACTGGTGAGAATCAATCACGCAGCCGTTTTGGCTTGCGCCTTCGCCAATACAGCTCATGCCGATGATGCCGCAGAAATGTACGTAATTCATGTCTAATTCACGCGCTAAAATGGCTTCGGGCATGCCGGTCATCCCCAACACATCGACACCGTCTTGGCGATAGCGGTTGATTTCGGCACGGGTCGGCCAGCGTGGTCCTTGCAAACAGCCATACACGGCTTTGCGGTAAACAGGCGTGTGATGAGCTTGCGCGTGGGCAATCAATTTTGCTTGCAGGCCTTGGGTGTAAGGCGAGGTGAAATCGGTGTGAACAACCGGTTTTTCCTGCCCTTCGAAAAAGGTGGTGTCACGTCCGCAGGTATAGTCAATCAAATCATGCGGCATCACCAAGCCGCCACTTTCCAAGACTTGATTAATACTGATCACAGAAGCCACGGAAATGATGTCTTGCGCGCCAATAGAATGCAATGCCCAAATATTGGCACGGTAGTTGATTTCATGCGGGGCGATGGTGTGGCCGAAACCGTGACGCGCTAAAAACACAATATCTTGGCTGCCGAGTTTGCCAAACAGTAAAGGGCTGCTGGCCAAACCATAAGGCGTGCGCACAATCCGGCGATCGGTAATACTCAATTGGGGCAGCTTGGTAAAGCCACTTCCGCCGATTACTGCCAACATAATTGTTCTCCTTTGAATATCAAGCGGATTTAGCTTAGCGGTTATCACTAAAAAATGCAACAAAAGGCCGTGACCTTTGCAAGCTCCCTATCTTTGACACATTTTTATGCGCTACCCGAAAGTTTGCCTATCTTTGCGATGTGCCTGTGCTTTCCGTGTTGCTGCCATTTCAAACTGCACTCAAAGCCGGGGAGCAAGGTTTCAGGCCGTCTGAAAAACGACTTTCAGACGGCCTGATTAACACGTTTATTTATGTTTGTAAAAATTATTTATGTTTGTAAAAATGGCTGTCAAAATAATTAATCATGCCTTCACGCACCAACACCAGCGTAACCGCAGCCAACGGCAAGCCGATTAACATGCCGACAAACCCCATCAACTGACCAAACGCCATCAATGAGAAAATCACCCAGAATGGCGACAAACCTATGCGGTCGCCAACGATTTTCGGGGTAATGAAGAAACTTTCTAAAAATTGGCCCACGGCAAACACACCCCACACCATCAGTAAGCCATGCCACGAATCAAACTGCAACACCGCAGCAATTGTCGCCAACAGCAAGCCGGTAAACGCGCCCAAATAAGGCACAAACACCAAAATACCCGCAATCATACCGATGGCAAAGCCTGAGTCCAAACCGACCAGCATCAATCCTATGCCATACACCAAACCCATAATAAGCATCACCATCAACTGGCCGCGCAAAAACTCGCCGAGCACGCGGTCCATATTATTGGTGATGCGCGTGTAGCTTCCGATAAACCGGCGCGGCACCAAGGCGCTAATGCCGTAAGACCAGCGTTTCCAGTCGAGCAGGAAGTAATACAGCAAAAACGGCAGCAGCATTAAATTGGTCAAACCGATCACCACATTACTGCTCTGCCTCATCAAGGTCGGCATCACCGATTTGAGCGTGTTGCTCAATTCACCTGTGTTCGACTGCACCCAAGCAATCAGCGATTCGGCATCAATATCTATAAACTCGCCACCGACGCGGTCTGCCCACGGCAACAGTGTGTTTTGCAGAAAATCGACAATTTGCGGCAAACGCCCGATTAAATTGTTAAACTGACCGATTAACATCGGCACAATAATCAGCAGTAAAGCCAGTAACACCGCCAAAGCAAAAACCATCACAATCATGGACGCGATACCGCGCTTGAAACGCTTGCGCTGCAACCATTCCACCATCGGATTGAGTACATAGGCCAACACCGCCGCCACAATAAACGGCGTCAAAATATTGCCCAGCGCATAAAGCAGCCACACCAACAAGACCAAAACCACGGTCATGATAATCCACGGCTTATGGCCGCGTGGTTTCTTTTGATACATGGATTAAACCGTTCATAAACATTCAGACGTCTTGAAGTATAACAGAGGCCGTCTGAATGCAGAATAAAGATGTATGCTTTTCAGACGGCCTACAGATTGTTTACAAAATCCGCAAAAATTTGCCGACATAATCACGCCAAATTGCGCAAAATAAGGTAAAATAGCGCGCACTTATTTGTCCCATCCCTTATACGAGGAATTACCCGCATGAGCACTTCATTAAGCTACCGTGATGCCGGTGTCGATATCGACGCAGGCGACCAACTGGTTGAAAACATCAAACCCTTTGCCAAACGAACCATGCGCCCTGAAGTGCTGGGTGATTTGGGCGGTTTCGGCGCCTTGGTCGAAATCAGCAAAAAATACCAAAATCCGGTTTTAGTAAGCGGCACCGACGGCGTCGGCACCAAGCTGAAACTGGCTTTTGATTGGGACAAACACGACACGGTGGGCATCGATTTAGTGGCCATGAGCGTCAACGATATTTTGGTGCAAGGCGCCGAGCCGCTGTTTTTCCTGGATTACTTTGCGTGCGGCAAACTCAATGTGGCGCGTGCCACCGATGTAATCAAAGGCATTGCCCAAGGCTGTGAAGAATCCGGCTGCGCTCTGATTGGCGGCGAAACCGCCGAAATGCCGGGCATGTATCCGGAAGGCGAATACGACTTGGCCGGTTTTGCCGTTGGCGTGGTAGAAAAAGACCGCGTGATCAACGGCCGATCGATTGTGGCCGGCGATGTGGTGGTGGGCTTGGCATCTAATGGCGCGCATTCCAACGGCTATTCATTGGTGCGCAAAATCATCGAGCGTGATAATCCTGATTTGGATGCCGAATTCGACAACGGCAAAACCCTGCGCGAAGCCATCATCGCCCCAACCCGTCTGTATGTAAAACCGATTTTGGCTGCCTTGCAACAATTCACCATCAAAGGCATGGCACACATCACCGGCGGCGGCATCACTGAAAACGTACCGCGCGTTTTACCTGAAAACACCGTTGCCCAAATCGATGCCAAATCATGGGAATTACCGAAATTGTTCCAATGGTTGCAACAAGCCGGCAATGTCGAGCAGCAGGAAATGTACCGTACCTTCAACTGCGGCATCGGCATGGTGGTGATTATCGCCAAGGAAGATGCCGAAGCAGTAGCCGCATTCTTGCGCGAACAAGGTGAAACCGTTTACCGCCTGGGCGAAATCCGCGAGCGAAACGGCGACGAACACCAAACCCAAGTCGCTTAATTATAATAATCAAATGCCGTCTGAAGAATTTTCAGACGGCATTTTTGATGAAGCGGATTTACATTCTAAATTGCGGCAGCAAGGCCGGAATGCCCGGCAACATGCCTACAGCCGCCATCGCCAAACACAACGCGGTAAAGCCAATCACCGGCACCAGCACACGGCCGGCAAAGCCCAATTCGACACTGCGTTTCTTGTCGCCGATTAAACCCAAATTGCCCAGCAGCATGGTCAGCGACCAACCGAACACCGGATTCACCAGCGCCGAAGAAAACACCACAATCGCAGCCGATTGCGTGGTCTTACCCTTACGCGTCATTTCCATGCCCGCTTCCAGCAGCGGTACATACACGCCCACCACCAAAGCCACGCTCAACACCGGCTGCCAAATCGCCAAGTCCATCGGGTAGCCCCATAGAGCGGTGATGATACACAGAAACGCGGTCAAAACCGCACCGGCCGGAATCGGACGCTTGGCAATCGAAGCGGGAACGATATACGTACCCCACGATGAGGTAAAGTTCGCGCCGCCCAACACCGAGCCGACTGCTTGACGCATCGAGCAGCCCACCATCGTATCATCGATGTTCATATGCATTTTTTCGGTTTTTTCAGGATAGCTCAATTTTTGGAACACTTGGTGGCCCAGAAAATCCGGCGACCACATCGCCACCGCCAACACAGCAAACGGGAACACCACCAAGAAGCTGTTCATGTCCGGCAGCCCCAGCATCCAGCCGCTGTTTTCACCCCACCAGTAAGCAGGACTCATCGGCGGCAAACCCGGTTCGGTTTCAAAGGCAAACGGCGCGCCTAAAATAAACGCGGCCACACCGGCCAATACGCAGCCCACAGGCACCGCCAGCCAGCGTTTGCGCCAATGCTCCAGCAAGGCATACATCAGAATCGTGCCCATAATCACGATAAAGGCAATATGCGGTTTGCCGAAGGTACCCGCCCAATCAAAGAGCTTTTTCACCTGCCCCGTGGTGCCGATAAAGCCGAGATACAAGAGCAAGCCGCCGCACACACCGTTACTCGTGAGCTTGGCCATCAGCGAGCCGCCTTTGAACAATGCCATGAGCAAGCCCAATATTGCAATCGAAATACCGAAAGCCAACGGATGGCCGCCTGCCGCCACCACAATCGGAATCAGCGGAATCAGGGGGCCGTGGGTTCCGGGTAAGTTGGCACCGGGCAGCAAAAAACCCGACAAAATCAAAATAAACGCCGCCGCAATCAGCAATTCATAGCGCACATTTTCCAAAATAAAATCTTCCGGCAAGCCCAAAGGGCCTGCGAAAGCCGCGGCCACTGCGCCCACCATCACCACTTTACCGATGGTTCCCGCAATAGTGGGAATCATGTCTTCCCATTCAAAACGGTAATCGCGAAACGGCAGATTCGGCCGCCAGCGCTTAGGCTGCATGATTTGCAATTCATGGTTCAAATACGCTTCGCGCGATTCGAAGGCCGAGCTGGGTTGATGCAGCTCGGCATAGCTTTTTTCTTGCGTATCCATTATTCACTTCCTGTTTTTATATAATTTCGTGTGTCACGGTTTGCCGTATTTTATCCTTCTCCACAACAAACCTCTGCCTATTAAAAGGCCGTCTGAGCAAGGAAACAAATCTTATTTTCTGATAGCTGCTATCCGATTTATTGATGATGTTTACCGAAATCATTGATTTGATAGCCTGTTTTGACTTTCAGAAAAAGAAAAATTATGTTAAAAATCGATTATAAGAAAACAAAATCAACTCGAAAAATGGACATCAACCAATTAAAATCCTTTGTAACTGTCGCGCATCAAGGCAACCTGACCCAAGCGGCCGAGCGTCTTTTTCTCTCGCAACCTGCCGTTTCCGCCCAAATCAAAGCCATTGAAAGCGATTTGGGTACCCCGCTTTTCAACCGCACCAGCAACGGCATGACACTCACCCGCGCCGGTGAAGTATTCCTTCCCGAAGCAGAAGCCCTGCTGCAGCATAAACACAAGCTCGAACAATTTGCCAAAACACTGGCGCAAGACTTCACCGAAGAAACCCAGCTGGGCATTATCCACCCGATTGATTCCACCAAGCTTGCCAACCTGACCGCCCTCATCAACCAAAACACGCCTAATACCCGCCTGCACATTCAATACGGCATGAGTGGAGAAATTCTCTCACGCATTCAAAATAAAACACTGCACGGTGGTTTTTTCTTGGGCAACATCAACCAGCGCGGCATTTGCAGCCTGTTTTTGCAAAACCTGTCTTATTCGTTGATTTGTCCGAAAGGCGAAGAAGCCACCATCCGCGCCAATCCGAAAAGTTTGGAAAATTACACATGGATCGAAATGTCGGGCGTGTCCGGCAGCAGCAAGCATCTGCAACAATTCTGGCGTGCCAACCGTCTGTCGCCCAAACGCCAAATCTTGTGTGATTACCCGCAAGCCATTTTGGATTTGGTGATTAATGGTATAGGAGTAGCGATGGTGCCGAGCAATAAAGCCGATGCTGCCATTCGCGACGGCCGTCCGGTATCGGTATTGGAAGAATACCGCCAAACCATGCCTATGCATTTTATTTATACCAGCGAATACGAAGACAATCCCGATTTGCAGCTTTTGAAACAAAGCGTGGAAGAGATTTGGCAAATCAAACCAAATTAAAACTAGGCTGAGACCTTTGCAAAAAAAACCCAAAACTCCCCTAAATTCCCCCTAAAGGATTCAGAGGCGTTTTTTTATGAGCAGCTTCTTCCAGCAACAAGCCCGAATCATGACGGGCAAACATACCGGCAGCTGCCCGTTGCTCAAAATTAACC
>NZ_JBHSPY010000015.1:0-51714 GCF_042658245.1 Neisseria weixii | reverse complement strand
TTTCTACTCAAATTTCCCCTTATTTTTTGTTTTATTTGGATTTTTTTCCGTTTATGGTATTTATTGTCCCATGACAAAACTAACACCACCCCACAGCGTGGTGGCGCATTTTCGGGGTTGCGGCGGCATCGGCAACACCGCGCCGGTGTTTTACCACTCGGGCGATTCGGCGGAAATTGGGTTTGTATTAAACACGTTGGCGCAACGCTATGCCACGGTTTACGCCGTCGGTGTGTCGCTGGGCGGCAATGCCCTGGTAAAATATTTGGGCGAACAAGGCCTTGAGGCGTTGCCCAAAGCCGCGGCTGCCGTTTCCGCCCCCTTGGATTTGGCCGCCGCCGGTACCCGCTTCGACAAAGGCATGGCCCGCCTGCTCTACACGCGCTATTTCCTTGATTCGCTGGTTCCCAAAGCCGAAGCGTTTACACAGTTTCAGACGGCCTCACCGTTAAAAAGCTGCAAAACACTGGGGGATTTCGACGATTTGTTCACCGCCCCGCTACACGGCTTCACCGACCGCATCGATTACTACCGCCGAAGCTCGTGCAAGCCCTACCTGAAATCGGTACACACGCCGCTGCTGATGCTCAATGCCGTTAACGACCCTTTTCTGCCGCCGGAAGTATTGCCTACCGCCGCCGATGTATCCGACAGCGTGACCCTGCTGCAACCGCCCCACGGCGGCCATGTCGGGTTTGTGAGTAAAGATGAAGGCCGTCTGAATATCCGATGGCTGCCGCACACTTTGTTGCAGTATTTTTCGCAATTTGAAGCAAAATATAGTGAATTGAAATAAAAAGAGACAAGGCGGCAACGCGCACGGTGTAGCACATAAGCACGTTGGCAACGCAGTATATTTTGTGTTTTATTCACGATAAAAAGGCTGCAGGCCGTCTCAAACCCCAACCTTTCAGACGGGCCCGCCCCATTCCCACCGCTTCATGCTATCATCTCGCTTCATACACTTTGATGCATAACCTGACCCATGACCGCCACCGACGTCATCCACATTATCGGCACCATTGCCTTTGCCCTTTCCGGCTATCTGGTGGGCGCACGCAAACGGCTGGACATGCTTGGCGTGTGGATTTGCGCGCTGCTCACCGCCATCGGCGGCGGCCTGATTCGCGATGCCTTGGTCGGGCACATGCCGCTGGTGTTTACCGAATACGGCGCACTGACGATTACCGCGCTGACCGTGCTGGCGGCGTGGCTGTTTAAAGTGCAAAACAACCAAGGCCGCGTGTTGGCCGAAGCCTTCGTCTGGGCGGACTCGCTCGGGCTGGTGGCCTTCACCATCACCGGCGCGCAAGTCGGGCTGATGTATGATTTAAACGTTTTCGGCGTGGTCATGCTCGGCTTCATTACCGCCGTCGGCGGCGGCGTGGTGCGCGATGTGCTGGTGAACGACATTCCGATGATTATGCGGCAGGATTTCTACGGCACCGTCGCCGTAATCGTCGCGCTGGCCGTGTTCCTGCTCGACCGCCGGAACTGGGTCAACCCGCTAACGCTCAATATCCTGCTGATTGGCGGCTATGTGCTGCGGATGTGGGCATATAAAACCCGCCTGACACTGCCGAAACTGTAAGGCCGTCTGAATCCTTGTCCCGATAAAACCCCAACCGATTTCCCACACTTTCCCGAAAGTCAACCATGACCGACATTCTGAATAAAATTCTGGCCACCAAAGCCGGAGAAGTCGCTGCGCAAAAAGCCGCTGTTTCTTTAGAAGAGATGAAAACCCGAGCCCGCGCCGCCGAGCCGGTGCGCGGTTTTGCCGATGCGCTGCATGCCAAACACGCGCAAAACCTGCCGGGCATTATTGCCGAAGTGAAAAAAGCCAGTCCGAGCAAAGGCTTGATCCGCGCCGATTTCAACCCCGTCGACATCGCCAAAGCTTACGAAGCGGCCGGTGCGGCGTGTTTGTCGGTGTTGACCGACGAGCCGTATTTCCAAGGCTCGCCCGAATATTTGAAACAGGCGCGCGCGGCGGTAAATTTGCCGGTATTGCGCAAAGATTTCATTATCGATGAATACCAAATTTACCAAGCCCGCGCATGGGGTGCCGATGCCATTTTGCTGATTGCCGCCGCGTTGGCAGCCGAACAATTGGAACATTTCGAACAAGTGGCACATGATTTGGGCATGTCGGTATTGCTCGAATTACACGACGCATCCGAACTGGAAAAATGCCGTAACATGACCACCCCGCTGTGGGGCGTGAACAACCGCAACCTGCGTACTTTCCACGTCGATTTGCAGCAAACGCTGGATTTATTGCCCGTTTTAAGCGGTAAAACCGTCATCACCGAAAGCGGCATCCGCAACAAAAACGACGTCGATTTCATGCGCAGCCACGGCGTGCACACATTCCTTATCGGCGAAACCTTTATGCGTGCCGATGATATTGAAGCGGAAGTGAAGAAGTTGTTTTGATTATGAACACAGGCCGTCTGAAAGTTTTTCAGACGGCCTTTGCCATACTTATCTAAAGGACAAAAAATGTTTATCTTACAAGTCGATTTCCCCTATCAAGGCCCATGGGGCGAAGAGATGGCCGCCGGAATGAAAACGCCGGCCGAATCCATCGCCCAAGAGCCGGGTTTGATTTGGAAATTTTGACGGAAAACCAAACCGCGCAAGAAGCCGGCGGCATTTATTATTTTGCCACCGAGCAAGATGCACACCATTATCTGGCCATGCACACCGCACGTTTGAAAAGCTTCGGGGTGCCCCATGTGAACGGTAAGATTTTGCCGTCAACACCGATTTATCGAAAATCGACAATGCACCTTTGTAAATAAACATGCCGTCTGAAAGTTTCAGACGGCATGTTTCTATTTTAAACCCCTAACTTTCCGAACGCTTAAAATCACGCGGACGGAAACCGAGCAACCCCAAGGTCAGGAAATACAGGCCGCCGCCAATTGCCAGCAACACGCACAATTGCAGCACTTTCTGCAGGCCGCCGACACCGACCCAGGCAAACGGCAAATAGGTTTGCGCCGCCCACAAGCCGCCGCCCATCACCGCCAGCGCCAGCAGCATTTTGCCGAGAAACGCGCCCCAGCCCGCGCCGGGTTGGTAAATGCCGTGTTTGCGCAGCAGGTAAAACAGCAAACCGGCATTCAGACATGCGCCCAAGCCGATGGCGAGCGCAAGGCCGGTGTGTTTGAGCGGGCCGACAAAAGCCAAGTTCATCAACTGCGTACACACCAGCGTGAAAATGGCGATTTTCACCGGCGTTTTGATGTTTTGACGCGCGTAGAAACCGGGCGCCAGCACTTTAATCATAATCAGACCGATCAGGCCGAAGGAATAGGCAATCAGCGCGTGTTGCGTCATTTGCGCGTCAAACAGGGTAAATTCGCGGTACATAAACAGCGTCGCCACCAATGGGAACGACAACACCGCCAAGCCCACCGCCGCCGGCAAAGTCAGCAGCATGCATAATCTCAAACCCCAGTCGAGCAGTCCGGAAAAGGCTTGGCTGTCTTGGCCGGCGGCATGTTTGGATAAAGTCGGCAGCAAAATCGTGCCCAAAGCCGCGCCGAGCACACCGGTCGGCAGTTCCATCAGGCGGTCGGCGTAATACATCCACGACACGCTGCCCGATTGCAAAAACGAAGCGAAAATGGTGTTAATCACCAAGGAAATCTGCGCCACACTCACACCGAGAATGGCCGGCGCCATCTGTTTCATCACGCGTGTCACGGCAGGATTGCTAAAACTGAGCTTCGGCAGCTTCAAAAAGCCGAGTTTCGCCAGCCAAGGCAATTGGAACACCAACTGCAAAATGCCGCCGACAAACACCGCCCATGCCAAAGCCATCACCGGCGGGTCGGAATACGGGGCGAAAAACAGCGCAAACACGATAAAGGAAATGTTCAGCAAAGTCGGCGTAAAGGCCGGGATGCTGAATTTGTGGTAGGAATTGAGAATCGAGCTGACAAAAGACGACAGCGAAATCAACAAGATATAAGGAAAAGTAATCCGCAGCAAATCAATCGACAACTGAAATTTATCTGGATTTTTGGCAAAACCGGGCGCGGAAACATAAATCACCCACGGCGCGGCCAAAATACCGATGGCGGTCACCACCACCAACACAAAGCTCAACATGCCGGCCACATGGCGCACAAATTCGCGCGTGGCCTCTTCCGATTTGGTCTGCTTGTATTCCGCCAAAATCGGTACAAATGCCTGTGCAAACGCACCTTCGGCAAATATCCGCCGCAACAGGTTGGGCAGCTTGAACGCCACAAAAAACGCGTCCGTTGCCACGCCCGCACCAAACGCGCGGGCAATAATCGTGTCGCGCACAAAGCCGAGAATGCGCGACACCATGGTCAGGCCGCCGACTTTGGCCAAAGTACCTAATAAATTCATAATCGTTTCATCAGTTTGAAAATTAACATAAAAGGCCGTCTGAAACAGCATTCGACCGTCATTTTAAAGAATCGTTTCCGCTCAGCTGAACTTTTCAGACGGCCTTGAGAAAAACCGTTTATTGTACGACAGCACAAACTGTTTCAGCTATGTTTTCCGACCAATGGTCAGGCCGTCTGAACGATTTCGCCATTGTTTCCCACGATGAAACCGTCTTTTTCACGCCAACCCATTCATGCGCTGCCGAAAATGCTTTAAAATCACGTTTGTCTTTTACAGGAAGTAACATCATGAACTTGAAAAAAATCACCCTCACCACATTAACGGCTCTGGCCTTGGCAGCTTGCGGCGGCCAAGCCGAAACCAGCGTACCTGCCGAAGGCACGGCGCAAAACACCGCTTCCGCACCGGCACCGGCCGCCCCCGTCGGCTTGGTAGAAGGCCAAAACTACACCGTATTGGCCAATCCGATTCCGCAATTGCAAGCCGGCAAAATCGAAGTGGTCGAATTCTTCGGCTATTTCTGCCCGCATTGCGTCAACTTGGAACCGGTGTTGAGCGAACACGCGAAATCGTTCAAAGACGATACCTACCTGCGCAAGGAACACGTCGTTTGGGGGCCTGAAATGAAACCGTTTGCACGCTTGGCCGCAGCGGTGCAGATCGCCGGCGAAAAAGCCGCCGATATGCCGATTTTCAACGCCGTCATCAATGAAAAAATCAATCTGGCCGATGCAGAATTGGTGAAAACATGGCTGTCTGCGCAAACCGTGTTTGACGGCAAAAAAGTCCTAGCCGCGTTCCAATCGCCCGAAAGCCAAGCCCGCGCCGACAAAATGGAAGAGCTGGCCAATACCTTCCAAATCAGCAGCACGCCGGTGGTGATTGTCGGCGGCAAATACCAAGTGCAGTTTAAAGATTGGCAATCGGGCATGAACACCGTTGATTTGCTGGTGGACAAAGTTCGTGAAGAACAAAAAGCCGCGCCTGCGCAATAAGGTTTTTTAATGAGAAAGGCCGTCTGAAAGCAACCACTTTCAGACGGCCTTTTATTCTATGTAATCGATTCAACCATTGGTTTCAGTCAAACACAACTTACTAAAGCAGCCTCTTAATTTGAAAAAATCTTTATTCAAATGTTCAGAAATCCGATTATCACACTCAACACCGAAGCAGCCGTCAATGGCCACAACAGCCAGCGCTTCTGCCTACTGCTCCGCCACATTTGGTCTGCATTGGTCGCTACAAAAAACAGCCATAAAAAACCCAACAGAATATTCAACACCACTGCGGCTACGACGGTCGCCGCCATCTTAGGCGGCAGGCCGAAGCTTAAAAGCACAACAAATTGAATCAAAAATGTCGAAAGTACAGCGTATCGTGCGCGGAAATTAACCGCATGCGGATTGCAATAAAGGCCTCGTTTAATGATTTGGTATTGCAGCGTGAGAATCAGAGCATAAACGGCTAGGCCGACCAAGAATACTGCAACGCGTATATTCCACTAAAATCCACTCATACTCCTTCCGGCTGTTAAGCATACAATATGCATTTAGTACTCACAACAAGATACCGCCTGCCGTCTGAAAAGGTTTGATTTTTCAAACGGTATGGCTTACTGACAAAAGTAGAGCGCTTCAAACCTCGTGGACAAATTTCCCACGCGATGCTTTTTTCAGACGGCCTCCCGCCTTTTCTGTATCCAAGCCCGAATCCACACAAAAAAGATCGGCACAAACAGCAAGCCCAAAACCGTTGAAAACACCATGCCGCCCAATACCGCCGTGCCGATCGCCACGCGGCTGCCCGCGCCTGCGCCGGTACCGAGCGCCAGCGGAATCACGCCGAAACCGAAAGCGAGCGATGTCATCATAATCGGGCGCAGACGCAGTCGGGCGGCTTCGGTGGCGGCCTGCCAAATGTTTTTGCCCTGTTCTTGCAGTTGCACTGCGAATTCCACAATCAGAATGGCGTTTTTCGCCGCCAATCCTATGGTGGTGAGCAGGCCGACTTGGAAAAATACATCGTTCGCCAAACCGCGTGCCGATGTAAACAATAATGCCCCCAACACGCCCAACACCGCCGAGAGCATGACGGCAAACGGCACGCTCCAGCTTTCGTACAACGCCGCCAAGCATAAAAACACAAACAACACCGACAAGGCATACAGCAGCGGCGCGAGCGCGCCGGCGCGTTTTTCCTGCAAAGATGCGCCCGTCCATTCGATGTTGTAGCCGTGCGGCAATTGTTTGATCACTTCCTCCACCGCCGCCATGGCATCGCCCGAACTCACGCCCTCGCCAGCCGAAGCCTGCATTTCCATTGCCAAGCTGCCGCTGAAACGGATGAGCTGCGGCGGTGCGACATTCCAACGCACGCTGCTGAAGGCAGAGAGCGGAATCATTTCGCCGTTTTGGTTGCGCACTTTCCATTCGCCGATGTTTTGCGGCTGCATACGGAACGGCGCATCGGCTTGCAGATACACGCGTTTGACGCGGCCGTTGCGGATAAAGTCGTTGACGTATGTGCCGCCCAAAGCGTTGGTTAGCACCGCATTGATGTCATTCAAATTAATGCTGTAGGCCAAGGCTTTACGGTCGTCTACATCGACCACTACCTGACTGCGCGGGTCTTGGTTGTTGATGCGCACGCTGCGTAAGCGGGCATCTTGTGCGGCCAGCGAGGTGAATTGTTCGGCAGCAGCCACCAGTTGGCCGTAGCCTTGGCCGTTGCTGTCTTTAATCACGAAATTCAAACCGCCCGCCGAACCCAAACCACGCACCACCGGCGGCAAATTGACGAAAATCCTGGCGTTTTTGCGCTGACGGAACAGGCGCGTGGCGCGTTGTTCCAATGCCTGTGCACTTTGGCCGGCGCTGCGTTCTACCCACGGTTTCAGGCGCACGGTAAGCAAACCGAAACCCTGGTTACCGCGTATGCCGGTGAGTGCCATCACATTGGCGACTTCGGGCTGTTGTTGAAAAAAAGCTTCCAAATCGTCCAAGGTTTCGCGCAAACGCGCATCCGTCGACCCCGAAGGCATGGTCACGCTGACTTGCAGATAGCCTTGGTCTTCTTCGGGCAAAAACGATGTCGGCAAGAAATGGAATAAAGCGGCGCAAGCGGCGATGATGGCGAGAAAACCGGCAAACATCCACTTGCCGTGCTTGAAGGTGCCGCCCACCCATGCGGCGTAGCGTTGCGATAATCGCTCGAAATTGCGGTTGAACCAGGCAAAAGGCCGTCTGAACAGGCTGCCACTCGGTTTGTCGTGTGCTTTGGGTTTAAGAAACTGGGCGCACATGGCCGGCGAAAGCGTCAAAGCCACCAACACGGAAAAGCCCATCGCCGCAATCAGCGTGACGGCAAACTGGCGGTAAATCACGCCGGTGGTACCGGGGAAAAATGCCATCGGCACAAACACCGCCGACAACACCATGCCCACGCCCACCAGCGCGGAAGAAATCTCTTTCATCGATTTTTCGGTAGCGGTTTTGGCATCCAGACCTTCATCGTGCATCACGCGCTCGACGTTTTCCACCACCACGATGGCATCGTCCACCAGCAAACCGATGGCCAACACCAGTGCAAACATGGTCAGCATGTTAATCGAGTAACCCAAAGCCGCCAAAATGCCCAGCGTGCCCATCAGCACCACCGGCACGGCAATCGCAGGAATCAGGGTAGCACGCCAGCTTTGTAGAAACACAAACATCACCAGCACCACCAACACAACCGCTTCAATCAGCGTTTTCATCACTTCTTTTAACGACGCTTTCACAAACGGTACGCTGTCTTGGCTGGTTTGCGCCTTAATGCCGTAAGGGAAATCCGGCTCCAGCTCGCGGATTTTCGCTTCCACCGCCGCAGCCGTATCCAAAGCATTGGCGCCGTCTGAAAGCACAATGCCCAGCGCACCGCCGTTTTTGCCGTTAAACCGCGTTTGCACATCGGCACTTTCCGCGCCCAATTCCACCCGCGCCACGTCTTTAATTGTTACCACCGCACCGCTCGGCGCACTTTTCAGCACCACATTTTCAAATTGTTCCACCGTTTGCAGCTTGCTGCGCGCCTGAATCGGCGCGTTCAACATTTGCCCGTCAACAGAGGGCAACTGACCCAGCTGACCGGCCGAAACCTGCGTATTCTGACTCTCCAGAGCCGCACGCACATCAGAAGGCATCAGCTGGAATTGCTCCAATTTATTTGGATCCAGCCAAATGCGCATGGCGTAGCTGCTGCCGTAAAGCTGCACTTCGGCCACGCCGTCGATGCGTCCCAGCACATCCACCACATTACTCGCCAGATAATCGGTTATCGCCACGCGCGGCACGTTCGGGTCATCGGTATAAAACATCCACGACACCAAATTATCCTGCCCGCCGCGCGTCACCGACACGCCGCGGCTGCGCACCGCTTCAGGCAGGCGCGACATCACCTGTTGCAAAGCATTTTGCACCTGAACCTGCGCCACATCGATGTCGGTGCCCGGCTCGAAGGTAATCGTTGTGCGCGACTGACCCGACGAATCGGCAGTTGAGGTCATGTACATCAACCCGTCCAAACCGGTCAGCTGCTGCTCGATCACCTGCGACACGGAATCATTGACCGTCTCCGCCGACGCACCGGTATAACGCGCCACCACAGAAACCTGCGGCGGCGCAATATCGGGATACTGCTCCAGCGGTAATGCCAAAATCGACAGCGCACCGGCCAGCGTAATAAAAATCGACAGCACCCACGCAAACACGGGGCGGCGGATAAAAAAGTGAGCCATAAGCTGATGAGAAATTGATATATTATTTTTCAAACGGCCTGATTGTGAACAATTTACCTGACTTAAGCAAGGCCTCCAATGTAAAAAGGCCGTCTGAAAATCCCACTCGGATTTTTAGACGGCCTTTTGGTAAAGACCGAGCTATCTTGCCATGACTTTACTGGCGGCCAATGCCTGTAATGCGGCTTTACTGCGGAATAATGCGCACAAAACACGCGTGCGCATACGCCGGTTAAACCGACTCGGATACCCTTTTAACTGGTAATCGTAGCCCACATCCTGTAAACGACGGAACATTTCCGATGCCGAAATACGGTTTTTCAGCATCGATGCAATGTAAATGAATTGGAAAGAGTCACGGATTTCCAATAAGCGCTTGCTGACTTCCGGCTGCTTATCCGCCTTCATAATGCGGGTGTATTCTTTAACCGATAAGCCAATGTCGTCGAGATATTTCTGGGTTTGCTCCGCCGTGCGTTTTTTGCGCATCACGGAATCGGGATTGTCCACATAAAGATAAACTTTTTGATGAGTCGCCGCCACTTTTTTACAGGCCAGCATGTATTCCAATAAAAAGACTCCGTCTTCCAAATAAGCCATGCCCGGGATAAAACGCAATTTTAATGACTCGATTAAATCTCGACGATAGATATATGACCAAACCGCCGACATAAACGACAATTCATTCATGTATTTGGCTAAGTCCATCACTGTGACACTATCGCCTAATTGGAATTTTTCTTCGACATCAAACTGAAGCAAATCAGCGGCCTGCGTATCCATGATTTCTAAGAAACGGCCCAGCTCTTGAGGGTTCAATTGATCGTCGTGATCCATAAACATCACAAATTCGCCGCCGGCTTTTTCCAAAGCCAAATTACGCGCCCGGCTGACTCCGCCGTTGGGCGTATCAATCAAATGGTGTTGCAGGTAAGGATGCTCCGCAAACAATGCTTGTAACTGCACCAGCGTGTCATCGCGGGAACCATCGTTAATCACGATGAATTCAACATTGCCCAAAGCCTGATGGATGTTTAAGAAATTTTCACCCAGACCGGCAATGAACTTACCGCCATTATAAACAGGAACAATTAAAGAAAGTTTTGTCGTCATTTTCAGTTGTGCATGAAGGTTAAAATATTAATCGGCTGTATGGTAAGCGAAAATCCTCAAACAGCCGAATTCCGCTGTCTTAAAGGTTGACTGACCTATCCAACGGTAGCCGCAAACGGCCCCGTTGGCTTAGAGTGTAAAACTGCCGTTTAATTCCCTGCTTGGCGGCGTTTGACCTAAATTTGGTTAAAACGTAAAACCCGTTTCCAATTCTTCGTCGCCGACCAACTCAACCAACAGTGCGTACAATGGCGCCAAATCGACATAACGGCGGCTGGCACGACGCAGATAATTCAGGAAACGCGGGATTTCAGGACGGTATTTGTCTTTGCCGTCGCGGTGGTAGAGACGGGCGAAAATGCCGGCGACTTTCAGATGGCGTTGTACGCCCATCCATTCGAACCAGCGGTAGAATTCGTCAAAATCGGCCGGTACGGGCAAACCGGCGGCGCGGGCTTTTTCCCAATAGCGGATCACCAAATCCAACACAAATTCTTCTTCCCATTCGATAAACGCATCGCGCAGCAGTGACACCAAATCATAAGAAATCGGACCATACAGCGCATCTTGAAAATCCAATACGCCCGGGCGTCCGGATTGCAGCATCAGGTTGCGCACAATGAAATCCCGGTGCACATACACCTGCGGTTGCGCCAACAGCGGCGGCAGCAAGGTATCGACCACTTGCTGCCACAATTGACGCTGCTTGAAATTGAATTCCTTGCCCAACTCTTTGGCAACAAACCATTCTGGAAACAAATTAATCTCGCGCAGCAATACTTCGCGATCATACGGGGGCAACTGGTCGGGCTGACTGGCTTTTTGCAGCACAATCAATTCGTCGATTGCTTCAAGCAGCAAGGCTTTGTGGGCGGATTCCGACGTTTCCTGCGTCATGGCGGTTAAAAACGTGGTGTTACCCAAATCGTTCAACACCATAAAGCCCAACGCTTCATCAACCTGCAAAACCTGCGGCACATTGAGCATGTCGAACAATTTCTGCACCTTCAAATACGGCGTCACACTCATTTTTTCCGGCGGCGCGTCCATACACACCACCGTGCGGCCGTCTGAAAAAGTGGCGCGGAAATAGCGGCGGAAATCGGCATCGGCCGCGGCAAAGCCCAACTCGAAAGATTCATTCGGATAAACGGTTTTCAACCAATTTTGTAATTCAATTTGTCGTTGCATAGCAGTTTCTTGGATTTTCAGGTTAAAATAAACGCTATTCTAACTGGCAAAACCGATTTAAGGTGTAACTTTGGCTCGTTTATTTTCACTCAAACCTTTGGTCATCGCATTAAGCGTCGGCTTCAGCACGGCGGCGGCAGCACAGACCGGTGGCGCGTTTGCTGCGGATGCGGCCGATTATGTGCCGATTGAAACCGCCCAAGATACGGCCAACCCCCTTGCCTCAGCCGAACACAACGTTGCCGGAAATGCTCAAAAGACCCGGGCCGACGACAATAGGCCGTCTGAAAAAGCGGATGAATTGTCTTTGGGCAGCACCTGTCTGTTTTGCACCAAAGAAACCTTGGCCGGCCACGCCAAAGCGCAACAAGACGAAACTGCTGTCAAACGTAGCGGCGAAGAGTCTCTGCCCACCGATTACACCCGCGTGACCGCCGATTACGTCGAAGGCCGAACCAATGTGCAGGTGCAGGCCAAAGGCGGGGTGATTATCGAGCGCAATGATGAAGTTCTCAACGCCGACTGGGCACATTACGATCAAGCCAGCAACAGCGTGACCGCCGGCGATCAGTTTGTGCTGTATCAAAACGGTTCAGTCGTCAGCGGCGGCCAAATCAATTACAACTTGGATTCCGGTGCAGGCGTGACTGAAAACGTGCGCATGGCAACCGAACGCGATGGCCGCCGCCTGCAAAGTGTCAGCGAAAAAGCCGAAATGCTCAGCAAAGCACGTTACAAACTCATCAACACCAAATTCAATACCTGCGCCCCCGGCGATGCCAGCTGGTACATCAAGGCCAAAAGCATTGATGCCAACCAAGAAACCGGCATCGGTGTCGCCAAAAGCGCCTCGCTGGTGTTCGGCGGCGTGCCCGTTTTGTATACGCCCTGGGCAGATTTCCCACTCAACGGCAACCGCAAAAGCGGCTTGTTAGTGCCAAATATTTCTACCGGTTCAGACGGCCTTGAACTCTCGCTGCCTTACTACTTAAACCTGGCACCGAATTTAGATGCCACCGTGACACCGGGCATTATCTCCAGTCGCGGTGTGCGTTTGGGCGGGCAGGTGCGCTATCTCGAGCCGAAATACCACGGTCAAATCGAGGGCACTTGGATGCCCGACGACAAAAAAAGCGAACACAACAACCGCTACCAATTCAAGTGGAACCACAACCATCAATTTACCGCCAAACTCAGCGGCGGCGTAGATTTCAACAGCGTATCGGATAACGACTACTACCGCGACTTCTACGGCCGCAACGATATAGCCGACAACGTCAATCTCAACCGCCAAGTTTGGTTAAACTACCATGACACCTATTGGGGCGGTAATTTTGACGGCTCGCTGATGGCGCAAAAATACCAAACCTTGGCCAACGAATACGGCTACAAAGACGAACCTTACGCCATCATGCCCCGCTTGTCCGGCCGCTGGCAGCGCAGCCTCGACAATATGCAATTCGATGTATTCGGCCAGTTCACCCGCTTCAAGCATGACGACAAACAAAGCGGCAACCGTTTCGTATTCCACCCAAGCGTAAAATGGGATTTCCACAACAATTGGGGCTATGTGCGCCCCAAAGTCGGCGCACACGCCACTTATTATGATTTAGACAGCTTCAACGGCAGCAGCCGGCGCCATTTCAGCCGTTTCCTGCCGATGGTCAGCGTCGACAGCGGCATGACGTTTGAACGCCACACGAATTTTTTGGGCAGCGAATACCTGCAAACGCTGGAGCCGCGCCTGTTTTACAACTACATTCCGACCAAATCGCAAACCGACTGGCCGAACTTAGACACTTCGGAAAACAGCTTCACCTACGAACAATTGTTCCGTGAAAACCTGTTTTCGGGCAACGACCGCATTAATGCGTCCAACAGTTTGTCGACCGCCGTGCAGAGCCGTATTCTCAACCCGAAAACCGGTGCCGAATTGTTCCGCGCCGGTATCGGTCAGAAATTCTATTTCAAAACCGACACCGTCTTACTCGACGGCAGCGTGAGCCAATACGAACGCAACCGTTCCGACTGGGTGGCGTTTGCCCACGGCAACGTCACCGACAGCGTACGCTTTGATTTCGACATCCACTACAATCAAAACCAAAACCGCGCCGAGAGCTATGCCGCAGGTATCCGCTACAACCCGGAACCGGGCAAAGTATTGAGCGCACGTTACAAATACAACCGCAACACCCGCATCTACCTGCAAGACGACGGCCAATATTTGTACGACAAATTAAGCCAAATCGATTTGGCCGCCCAATGGCCGCTGCGCAAAAACCTGTATGCCGTTGCCCGCTACAACTATGAAATCACCGTGAAAAAACCGCTGGAAATGCTGGCCGGTGTCGAATACAAAAGCGATTGCGGCTGCTGGAGTGCCAGCGTGGTGGCACAACGCTACGTCACCGGTGAAAACAGCAAGAAAAACGCCGTTTTCTTCAACTTACAGCTGAAAGATTTGAGCAACGTCGGTCAAAATCCGTTTGAACAACTCCGCTTAGCCATTCCGGGCTACAGCAAAACCAACGAGGTAGTAAACCCATGAATGTGAAACCCTTAATGCTGGCCGTGGTATTCGGTCTGAGCCTGAATGCCGTGCATGCCGCCGATGTCAAAGCGTCCGACAGCATCGCCGCCGTGGTGGACAACGACATCATTACCCAGCGCCAGGTCAACGAAGCACTGGCCGCTGCACGCCGCAACCTGCCTAAAGGCACGCAAGTCACCGATGCCGAACTGCGCCAGCAAGTCGTGGCGCAAATGGTGAACCAATCTTTGATCGTGCAAGCCGGCAAACGCCGCAATATTCAAGCCAGTGAAGCCGAAATCGATGCCGTGATTGCGCAAAATCCGGCCTTGAAAAACGCCAACAACCGTGTGCGCCGTGAAATCGGCGACAGCATCATTGTCGAAAAAGTACGCCAGCAAGCCATTATGGAAAACAGCCGCGTCAGCGACAGCGAAGTCACCAGCTTCATCAACCGCGCGCAGCAGCAAGGTGTTGCTCTGCCCGAAGGCGAACCATTGCGCCAATACAATGCACAACACATTCTGATTAAAGCCGATTCCGACAACGCAGCAGCCGCAGCCGAAAGTACCATCCGCAAAATCTATACCCAAGCCCGCAGCGGTGCGGATTTCGCCGGTTTGGCACGCCAATACTCGCAAGACGGCAGCGCGGCCAACGGCGGTGACTTGGGCTGGTTTTCAGACGGCATGATGGTGACGCCGTTTGAAGATGCCGTGCACAAACTCAAACCCGGCCAAGTCAGCGCACCGGTGCGTACCCAGTTCGGCTGGCACATCATCAAGCTGAACGACATCCGTGAATCGGGTACGCCGGAAGAGCGCCAACGAAATGCCGTACGCCAATTCATTTCGCAACAAAAAGCCCAACAAGCCACCACCAATTTGCTGCGTGAATTACACTCGAGCTCATTTGTGGATATCCGCTAAGCGCTTCAATTTTGCTTCAATCATCAAGGCCGTCTGAAAAAAATATTTCAGACGGCCTTGATGATTTTTTGATGGTTTGCAGCATTATCCTGCCACGTTTACAAAGTATTCATTAAAATGGATAATAAAACATTCACCAATCAAAATTCAAACCGCCCGAAGCGGCTTCATCCTTTTAATATCGGCATAGACGCTGTCGCCCAATATACCGATTAGCTTCACCGTGATGAATGATGGCGGCGGCGCAAACGTATTTGACCGAAAGATTTCATCAGGAAACGATTATGTCCGATTTACCCTTAGGCGATTGGCTGCTGTTGGCGCTGTTGTGCGTGCCTGTGGTGGCTACCCTGCTGTCGCTGCTGAAATCCGACCACTGGGTGATGCGGATATTCGATTTCCCGCGCCTGCAAATCGCCGCCTTGAGCGTATTGTGCATGCTGCTCAATTATTGGCTGGAACAGAGCAGCAATGTCATTTTCGACCTGATGGAAGTAGTGAACTTTGTCTGCGCCGTGTGGCAGTTTTGGCAAATCAGCGCCTACACCCGCTTGAGAAAAAAGCAGGTGATGGGTTATCAGGGGGAAGACAACGACCATACTGTCAGCATTTTGGCCAGCAATGTGCTCACGCCCAACCGTCAAGCCAATAAACTGTTGTCGCTCGTGCGCCAATACCGCCCTGACGTGGTGCTTACCCTGGAAAGCGACCAATGGTGGGAAAACGCACTGGCGGAATTGGAAACCGACCACCCTTATACAGTGAAAGTGCCACTCGACAACCTTTACGGCATGCATCTATACAGCCGTCTGCCGCTGCATGATGCGGAAGTGAAATACCGTGTGCGCGACGATATTCCGTCGATTACCGCCAAAGCCGAGCTGCCCGGCGGCGAGCTGATCCGCATTTACTGCCTGCACCCGATGCCGCCCAGCCCGACCGAAAGCGAAACATCAACCGAACGCGATGGCGAGCTTTTGTTGGTCGGCAAAGAAATCGCCGAATCCGATGAAAGCTGTATGGTGTTTGGCGATTTGAACGATGTCGCCTGGTCAGATACCTCACGTCTGTTCCAACGCGTCAGCGGCCTGCTCGACCCGCGTATCGGCCGCGGTTTGTACAACACCTTTCATGCCGATTGGAAACTGCTGCGCTGGCCGCTCGACCATATTTTCCACAGCAGCGATTTCTTGGTAGCCGATTTGAAAGTATTGCCGCACATCGGCTCCGACCATTTTCCTGTGTACGGCAAATTTCAATACCATCCGCCGGCAGAACATATCCACGAAACGCCCGAAGCCGACCGCAGCGACAAACAGGAAGCTGCGGATAAAATAGAGGCGGCAATGGAGATGCAGCAGTAAACAGACTTACCGTTTTGTGATGATTAAAGAATGATTAAACAACTGCTCTTAGACAGCCGGTTGAAACCCGTTTTCCGAAACTGCCGTTATCAACGGGCCGGCAATATTGAGTCAATGTAAAAAGGCCGTCTGAAAAATAAAGTTTCAGACGGCCTTTTTGCCAAACTGTTTCAATTAACGGCGCGTCTCGCAACCTTTATACAGAATCTGGTTGTTCGGGGAAGTCACCATCGCGGATGACGTGCGGTAATTTTTAGAATCCAAATAGCCGGTGCTGACAACATAGCCGTTCTCTTTACCGAACATGGTGCCGGCGATGTCGGAACGAGCCAGATTAATCGGCAAGACGCGTTTCCTACCGTTTAGCGAGGCTGCAGCATAAGTCGGCAAGCCTTGTTTATTGAAACCGTAAGTCACTTTTAAAGTCCGGCCTTGCTGGCAGCTGTAGGTAACGGTTTTTTTACTGACGGTCGGATTGCTCCCTGCTGCCTGAACCGTACCTCCGGTAATCGCCATCAACGCTGCCGTAACAAGCAAACACCATTTTTTCATTGTATTTTCCTTTAGTTTTTTAATTTTAAAGAGATACCAGCATTGTTATAATGCGGCCAGCTGGTTGTCATAATATGTTTTTTTTGCCCTACCGGCAACATGCCTTCTGAAAATCTTTGTGTGTTTGTTTTAAAAGAACTTGAAGAATGGTTTATCGCCCGGTTTCTAACAAATTTTACAGTATCCGGACTATCTAGCGGCTTTAGTCTCTAAGATGAAGATGCAGAAAAATGACAACAACAAATAAAATTCAATATCTTGAATCTGGGGCCTGTTGACAATTAACGCAACGGCGGTGTTTTTGGTCAAAAATCCCTGTCTGCGGCGTTAAAAATGCCCGCAAGGTGTCCAACCTTACTGCGCTTTTTGCCTTGCATACGCGGGTTTTGCCTCAAAAAACCGCTTCGCCGGTCAATTGTCGACAGGCTCTAGTGGTGATTATCAACTTCAACCGCGACGGATAATTTTAGGCTGCAGAATCAGGATAACGAACTTTCAATCCCTACAAGACAAAAAGCTACCTGAAGCCAGATAACTTTCAGGCGGCCAAGAACCTTTTCTCAGCTCAGCAACATCTCCTGCATAAGCTTCATGCCCCATTGCCAGCCGCCCAATACCCCGTTCAGACGGCCTTCTTGCGGCGACACCAGTAAACGCGCATTCCAACGCAGCGCTTGCTCCTGCGCCCAATCGAGCGGACAATCGCCGCTTTTTCCAATCACCAAGGCCGCGCGGCAATGGCATCGGGCGCGTTGCAAGGTGTGTCCGGCGTCATCGGGAAACGCTTGTAGCAAGGGCGACACCAAAATCAGATTGCACACGGTTTTCTGCACGTTCACATCCGCCTGATACAGCCACGCCAATACCGCCGACACGCCCGCACCGTGCGCCACCACCGCCACATGGCGGCTTTGGTGCCCGGCAAAAGCCGTCTGAACCGCCTGCTGCCATTCCCGAATACTTTGCGAACGCGATACTTCCGCGTGCAATACAATCGGATAGCTCACCGCCCAGCGTTCCATCCATACCGGCGGCGCTTCGGTATCATGCACCAGCAACAGGGTCAAATCTTCAAGGTCATACGCGCTCAACATAGCATTTCCGTTTCAGACGGCCTCACACCGCATAATCATATTCCACCACCAAAGGCGCATGGTCGGAGAATTTCCCGTCTTTATAAACATGCGCCGACACCGCCTTGGCCGCCAATTCCGGTGTGACCATTTGATAATCAATCCGCCAGCCCACGTCTTTGGCATAGGCCTGTCCCCGGTTGCTCCACCACGTATAGCCCGGTACTTCAGGATAAAGCGTACGCCACATATCCGTCCAACCCAAAGTCGCAATCACTTTGCCGATCCACTCGCGCTCTTCAGGCAGGAAACCCGAATTTTTCTGGTTGCCTTTCCAGTTTTTCAGATCAATATTCTGATGGGCAATATTCCAGTCGCCACACACCACAATATCGCGCCCTTCCGCCTTCATCGCCGCCAGCATCGGATAAAACGCATCCAGAAAACGGTATTTCAACTCCTGACGCTCCGGCGCACTGGTGCCGCTGGGCAGATACAGCGAAATCACGGTCAGATTGCCAAAATCACAACGCACAAAACGCCCTTCACGGTCGAATTCTTCAATACCCATGCCGTATTGCACCGCATCCGGCTTTTGCCTGCTGTAAACCGCCACGCCGCTGTAACCGCGTTTTTCCGCGCAATGCCAATGCCCGTACATCCCATGCGGCTGCTTCATTTCCTCCGACAAATCCGCCTCCTGCGCCTTTAATTCCTGCACACAGACAATGTCCGCATCGGAAGCGGCGATGTATTCATAAAAACCTTTTTTGTAAGCAGAACGGATGCCGTTGACATTGGCAGAGATGATTTTCAGCATGATGAGTGTGTTAAAAATGAAATAAAAGCGATTGTAACAGAACTTGCCGGGCTTAGCTTTTTGTTGGGAAAGGCCGTCTGAACAAACATTTTTCAGACGGCCTTCTATTGTGTTTTATATCACTGAATCAAGGTATTACTTTTTACCGGCAAACGCGCCAACAGTTTCACCGTTTTTAAAGATACCACCGATTTCCGCCGCATTTGCACCGAAGAAACCGCCTTCGACTTGTGTAGCCGCACCTGCTGCGGAAGCAAATTTGCTGCCGCTGATATCGGCGTTAATGGCAATATTGCCGCCGTAACGGGCATCGCGCAAAATATCGGCGGTCACTTTTTTCGCACCGAAATCGGCAGTAAACCGGCTGCTGCTCAAAGTTTGACTGCTTAAGCCGTTAAACTGCATAAACTGCACAACGCCGGCGTTGTACACGGCCTTACCGGATGCCGGCATTTGGGCGGCATCGGTAAATTTACCGTTGTAGAAAGCATAGTTATTGCCTGATTTGGTCACCACACCAGCAACCAGATCGCCGGATTGGTTATACACCAACCAATCGCTTACACCCGCAGGAGCGTTGGCATTGCCTGAACGGATGCCGCCGAAATTACCCTGCCAATCGTTGAAATGACCGCCGCCGATGGTTGCCAAATCAATATCAACACCATCAATTTTGATTTTTTTGATATTGCTGCTGTCGAAAGTAACCGCATCGGCTTTGCTGTTGTACAAACTGTAAAACTGTCTGCCTGAAGCATTCTGTGAGTTTGCCGCAGTTGACGAAGTTTGATTGGATGTATTGGTCGGGGTTGATTGCGTTGTCGGCGTACTGCCACCGCCACCGCCACAAGCAGCCAATGCCGCCACACACAATAAGGCCAAATATTGTTTCATTTTCTTCCTTTCCGCTTGTTTCCGAATAAACGGTTACGACATATAACCATACCCATAATATCATAACTTATAATTATAACGTAAAAGAATGTTTGATATTTTAAATTAGGGGCTTAGGAAGCAAAATTCATTTTAAAGGGTCATACCGTAACATTTTCAGCAGCACCTTATACAAACCAACATTCCTGTAATTGAAGCGGAATTCTGTCTCTTTCAAATGTAGATAAAACGTATGCTTTGCCACACCGTTAAATCGTATCAGACGATGCTTAGCGTAGCTCCGGAATGACCCAATACCGTTGATATGCTGCGAACCTCCGGCAAACTCATTCTCCCCTTGGCGCACTCTGAAATGCCCGGCAAAGCCCATATCGACCAACCCCTGATAACCGCGCCGGCTGTCGGTATCGATAACGCTTTCAACAGAGATATGCCCTCTGATAACCTTTTGCAGTGTGGCTTTGGAAGCATCAGGGACGATTCCGGCATACACCTTATCACCCCGTTTAAGTATTCCGAAAACAATGTTTTTACCGCCTGCACCACCCCGTGCTTACTACGGATATGTTTTGCGCCGAAATAGGATTCGTCCAACTCGATAACGCCGAAAAGTGTTTGTTTTTCACACTCAAGAGCCATACGCCGCCGGAGTTTGAGAAACAGGCTGTTGATGCTTCTGACGCTGATACCTGTCAGTTTGGCGGTATCGGAAGCTGTCAAACCCAAAGCGAAAAACCGTAGGATTTGACGAAATTTCGGTTCGGAAATTTTACTGAACTTTTGATATTTGTTTTTTATTTCCATTTCAGAAGCTTATCATTTTTTTGGGTGATTTTGCTTCCTAAGCACCTAAATAAATAACGCCGTTCGGTTAAATTATGCGATTAAAGGCGCTTTTCATCAAAACCTCCTTACCGGTTGAAACCCCGCCTTTCAGGGCGGCAGAATCGGGGGTTGTCCGGAAGAGGTGTAACCCCTTCCGAATCGGGCAGCGCATAGGGCTGCACTTTATGTGAAGTCCTGTGTGTTGAAACATGTATTTGTGTGTGATGGTGTACAAAAATATTTTGTCTTAAATGTGTTTTCCTCTGCCTAATCGCCTACCCTATTTCAGCCTAAAGCCGTCTAAACACAACATTTTTTCAGACGGCCTTTGGGTTTTGCCGCGCAATCCTTTATAATCCCTATTTTAAAATCAACACCTTTTGAAAGCCCGTGTTATGTCTGATTTCCGCCAAGATTTCCTGAAATTCGCCTTGTCTCAAAACGTATTGAAATTCGGCGAATTCACCACCAAAGCCGGTCGCCGGTCGCCATATTTTTTCAATGCCGGCCTGTTTAACGACGGTGCTTCCACCCTGCAACTGGCGAAGTTTTACGCCGAAGCGGTTATTGCCAGCAAAGTGGAATTCGATATGCTGTTCGGCCCGGCATACAAAGGCATTATTTTGGCGGCGGCCACGGCGATGGTGTTGGCGGAAAAAGGCGTGAACGTGCAGTTCGCCTACAACCGCAAGGAAGCGAAAGACCACGGCGAAGGCGGTGTGCTGGTGGGTGCGCCGCTCAAAGGCCGCGTACTGATTATCGATGATGTGATTTCAGCGGGCACCTCGGTACGCGAATCAGTGAAACTGATTGAGGCCGAAGGCGCGACTCCGGCCGCTGTCGCCATCGCGCTCGACCGGATGGAAAAAGGCACAGGCGAATTGTCGGCGGTACAGGAAGTCGAGCAGCAATACGGTTTGCCGGTGGTATCGATTGCCAACTTGAACGATTTGTTCACGCTGTTGCAAAACAATTCTGAATTCAGTGGTTTTTTCGAGCCGGTGAAGGCTTACCGCGAGCGTTACGGCGTGACCTGATCATGAATTAGGCCGTCTGAAAAATCTCAAAAGGCCTCCATATAACAATTAAATCAATATATTATGAAACGAGTTTACCCATGCCAGCTTGCACCTGCCCCCACTGCCGCACACATCTTTGGGTGAAAGACGCTCAATTGAATGTGGCGCAAGGTTTTGTGGTCTGCCAAGAATGCGAGGGCTTATTCAAAGCCAAAGACCATCCGACCTACCTGAAAGAGCAATTCCAACCTGAAGCCCTGCCCAATGCCGTGACCGATGTGCGCTTGGTGCACAACATCGGCGCACAAGCCCGCCAACACAAGCAACTTTCGCGCAATGAAATCGCTGATTTGCTCGACGGCGTGACGCTTTCAACCAAGCCTGAAACCACGGTGGCGGTGACGGAAAAGAATAAAGACGGTTTCAACTGGACACTGGCCTCGCTTATCGCGCTGACCGTGTTAATCATGCAGCTTTTCTATCTGATTTTATTGGCTTAATTTTTTACATGAATACATCTGTTGGTTTTGTCGGCGACTTTCGCGAAGCCGCGCCCTACATCAACTATCTGCGTGGCAAAACGCTGGTCATCGGCGTGGCCAGCAGCCTGTTGGAAGGCGAACCGCTCAAACGCTTGGCCGCCGATTTAAACCTGCTCGCCAGCCTGGGCGTGCGTTTGGTGTTGGTACACGGTTCGCGCGTGCAGATTACTGCTGCCCTTGCCGCGCAAAACCGCACCCCGGCCTACCACAACGAACGGCGCATCACCGACGAAACCACGCTGCAACTGGCCAAACAGGCCAACGGCGTGTTGCGCAGCGACATCGAAGCCGCCTTGTGCAGCAGCATTTCCCAATCGCCGCAGCGCAACAAACCCTTAAGCGTCGCTTGCGGCAATTTCCTTTCTGCCCGCCCGATGGGCATCATCGGCGGTACCGACATGGGCTACACCGGTTTGGTACGCAAAATCGACACCGAATCCATCGTCAACCGCCTCGACAGCGGAGCTTTGGTACTCATCAGCCCGCTCGCCCACTCTTTAAGCGGCAAAACCTTCAACCTCAGCATGAGCGACATCGCCGAATCCGCCGCCATTGCACTCAAAGCGGAAAAGCTGATTTATCTGATTGAAGAAGAAGGTATTTTAGATTCAGACGGCCTATTGATTACCAATCTTTCCGCCCAAGAGGTGCGACAATTGATGACGCAGCATCCGCCGCAGCAACGCCTGATTCAATCCGCGCTTCATGCTGTCGAACACGGCGTGTTACGCACGCAAATTCTCAGCGGCCGCGACGACGGCAGCCTGATTCGGGAACTCTTCACCCGCCACGGCGCCGGCACCTCCATTGCCCGCGATTCCTTCGTCAACATCCGCGCCGCGCACAGCCACGACATCCCCAACATCATGGCGCTTATCCGTCCGCTGGAAGAAAAAGGCATTTTGCTGCACCGCAGCCGCGAATACCTCGAAGACCAAATCCACACCTTTTCCGTGTTGGAACACGACCAACACATCTACGGCTGCGTGGCCTTGAAAACCTTTGCCGAACCGCATTTGGGCGAACTGGCCTGTTTGGTCGTCTCACCCGATGCGCAAGACGGCGGCTACGGCGAGCTGCTGCTGGCGCATCTTTTCCACAAAGCGCGCCAAGCCGGCATCCGCAAATTGTTCGCGCTGTCCACCCACACCGGCGAATGGTTTATCGAACGTGGTTTTCAGACGGCCTCGGCACAAGATCTGCCGGCCGAACGCCGTCAGGATCTAATCGACAGCGGCCGCAATTCCAAAATATTTGTTTACGGTTTATAAGCCAACACGCCAAACCAAAAAGAGCAGAATCCAGATTCTGCTCTTTTTGGTTTGGCGAAACGGTTACCTTAGGCCGTCTGAAAATCATTCACGCCCAATGTTTCCCAATAAGAAATATTACATCAACAAAACAACCATTTATCAACCAAGAAAGACTAGAATGCACTCATCGGTTGAAAAAAACAACCTTTACAACATAACCTGTTTACAAGAGTAAGGAATTTATCATGAAAACCATTTTATTCACCACTTTAATCGCCGTCTCTGCCACTTTAGCCGCAGCCAAAGGCGCACCGCAACCGGCTTGGGATCACGCTAACGATTCAGGTCCGATTGTTGGCTTGCAACAAGTTGAACAACCGCAAGGCCAACGTTTCAAGAAAAAGACCGTATTGAATATACCGCGCCAAGTACCGGCACCCGCCAACAAAGCGACATCCGCTACAATGACACCCATGCCCGCTTGGCCGCTGAAAACTAATCCTGCATACAAAAAAGCCGTCTGAAATACAGTTTCCGACGGCTTTTTTGTGTCTGCGCATGATAAGCATGTGTCTTTCGCAATCTGCGGTAATCCGTTAAAATGAAGGCCGTCTGAAACCCACCAAAGGAACTGCCATGACCCGCATGGTACATTGCGTCAAACTCGGCCGAGAAGCCGAAGGCATGAAATTCCCACCGCT
The DNA here is from genome assembly GCF_042658245.1 of Neisseria weixii. Classification (NCBI taxonomy): domain Bacteria; kingdom Pseudomonadati; phylum Pseudomonadota; class Betaproteobacteria; order Neisseriales; family Neisseriaceae; genus Neisseria; species Neisseria weixii. The sequence goes on along the minus strand of NZ_JBHSPY010000015.1, from coordinate 27,739 downwards.
GCCAAATGAATTGGGCAAGCGCATTTTTGAAAACGTATCACAAGAAGCATGGCAGGCTTGGACGCGCCACCAAACCATGCTCATCAACGAAAACCGTTTGAGCCTCGCCGACCCGCGCGCACGCGAATATCTGGCGCAGCAGATGGAACAATACTTCTTCGGCGACGGTGCCGACCAAGTACAAGGTTATGTGCCGCAAGAACCGGCGTAACGCCCACAGGCCGTCTGAAACGTTCAGACGGCCTTTTAACTGATTTTCCTTTTATTTTCCAGTCTATTATTTCGCCATATCGCTCAACGCTTGGATACACGCCGCCCGTTTGCGCACCCTTCCCTTGGCCACCGCCTCTACCCTGTGCGGCTGCCTGCTGGCAGCGTTGCAGCAATCATTACATTGGCCGACCGCAATACTAACCATCGCCACGGCGGTGGCTTTGCAAATTTTCAGCAATCTGTCCAACCAACGATTACGGCGGTGCGCAAAACGGCGCCGATTCGGCCGGCAAGGCCCGCCGCGCATGGTGGCTGCCGGCCGCATCAGCCGCCACACCATGCAAAAAGGGTTGGCCATCAGCGCCGGATTGTGCTGCCTGCTCGGTATTGCCTTGCTGGCAACCGCCTTGCCGGCTTTAGCACAAAGCAGCGGCAAAGACTGGCTGGTCTGGCTGCTGCTCGGCGCCACAGCCTTGGCAGCGGCCTATGGCTACACCGCCGGACGCAAACCTTACGGCTACATCAGTTTCGGCGATGCGGCGGTATTTGTGTTTTTCGGCCGGCTGGCGGTTTTGGGCAGCGAATATCTGCACACAGGCCGTCTGAACACCGATCCGTGGCTGCCAGCGCGATGGGGTTGTGGTGCACCATGGTGCTGAATCTGAATAATATGCACGACATCGAACATGATTGGATCAGCGGCAAACGCACCTTGGCCGCGCGTTTGGGTTTACCCCACGCCAAACATTACCATCGGGCATTGGCCGTCATGGCGGCGGTTTGCTGGAGCGTGTGGCTGGCGCGTTATTTTCACGGCTTTTCATGGCTGGTTTTACAAGCCTTTATGCTCGCGGCAACGTTTGTTCACTTGAATTTATTGAACAATACCTCATCTTCTTTTGAACTGGACAAACTGCTGCCGCAATGGAGCATCACGGTTTTGGCGTGGGTGATGGTGCCGGCATTATTTACATTATTTATTTGAATGATTTATTTGAATGTCTCGCGATAAATTCCGCACAAAGTTCAGACAATTACTGTTAAAATCCGGTTTCATTCATTTTTACACACTTATCTTCAGGAGCAAACGCCATGCAAAACGACGTTTACGACTACACCTCTACCGGCAGCGCGGTACAGAAAAACACCGTGCTGCAAAAAACCTACCGCCTGCTGGGCTTGTCTTTTATTCCAGCCATGGCCGGTGCCTTCATCAGCAGCAAAATGGGCTTCAGCATCTACAGCATCCTCGGTGGTGGCTGGATAGCGGCCATCGCCTTTTTCGTGTTTTTCTACGCCATGGCCTTCATGATTGAGAAAAACCGCTACAGCAACACCGGCGTTGCCCTGCTGATGGTGTTCACTTTCGGCATGGGCGTATTGATCAGCCCGCTGCTGCAATACGCTTTGGGCATGTCTGACGGCGCGCAAATCGTCGGCATCGCCGCTGCGATGACCGCCGCCGTGTTCTTCACCATGTCGGCTATGGCTCGACGCACCAACATCAACATGAGCTCGCTCGGCCGCTTCTTGACCGTCGGCGCAGTGATCTTGATGATTGCTGTGGTGGCGAATCTGTTTATGCAGATTCCGGCTTTGAGCCTGACCATTTCCGCCGGTTTTGTGTTGTTCAGCTCGCTACTGATTATGTTTCAAGTGCGCCAAGTGATTGACGGCGGCGAAGACAGCCACATCAGCGCAGCATTGACCATCTTTATTTCTCTCTACAACATTTTCAGCAGCCTGCTGCATTTGTTGTTGGCATTGGGCGGCGACGATTAACCGGTTTAGCTGCTCATGCATAACAGGCCGTCTGAAACGGTATAGGTTCCATTTTCCGGATCGTATGCAGTTTCAGACGGCCTGTTGCTTTGTCATTACGGATATTTCTTTGACACCCCGCCTTTCAAGCATTATTCTGTCGCCTTAACCCTTTCTCCTGCCCCATTATGAACACAAACCCCGTCCGCCGCGCCGTGTATGCCGGCAGTTTCGATCCGCCTACGCTCGGTCATGTTTGGATGATTCGCGAAGCTCAGGCTTTGTTTGACGAACTGATTGTCGCCGTCGGTGTTAATCCGGAAAAACAGAATACCTACACCATTGAAGAGCGGCAGGCGATGCTGGAAGCAGTGACCGCCGAATTTCCCAACGTCAAAATCACCGTGTTTGAAAACCGCTTTCTGGTGCATTATGCCCGCCAAGTCGAGGCGCGCTTCATTGTTCGCGGTATCCGCACCGCCGCAGACTACGAATACGAACGCTCAATGCGCTACATCAACAGCGATTTGGCACCGGAAATTTCCACCGTATTCCTGATGCCGCCGCGCGAAATCGCCGAAGTCTCATCCACCATGGTAAAAGGGTTAATCGGCCCGGATGGGTGGCGCGAAATGATTAAGCCTTACCTGCCGGACGATGTGTATCAGAAAATCCTGCACGATCATACGCAGGGTATCTGACCCGACAAAAGAGCCGGATCTGTCCGGCTCTTTTGTTTGGACGGTTGGTTGAGGTTTCAGACGGCCTGAGATGCCTTTACAAACCCCGAAAATCCTCAAAAACCTCTAATCCGTTATCAGCTGCGGGAGGTATGGGCAGCAGACTTGCGCAGCTAATGACGGGCATAGGTTCTCAGACTCAAACCGGGTTTTGTAAAGGCCTCAACCCACAATCGGAACTTTCTTCCAATTATTCTTATTCCGTTTTGATTGATTTTAAGTCCGGCGGCCAACGAAAAAACTCAATTTATGCGTCAAAGAGTCTTTTTTAAATATTAAACGAAAATTTTTTCTTTCAGACGGCCTATGTCTGTCTAAGCGCTTGATTTTGTTGTACGACCAAGCTTTGTTTTTTCTACGTAACAGATAATTAACATAGCAACTATATGATTTTTAAAAAGATTAACATTTTATCGACTATTGAAATAAACATTTAACTGCGGTAATGTCGTTTCATCCCGTCAGAAGCGTACGACGACATGCGGTATCGCGGTAGCATAAGAAGTTTCACTCAGCCGCTGAATAAAAAAGCGGTTTTTTAAGTCTTTGTTTTAAGTCTTTAGAAGGAAAAAATCATGAATCGGCACGACCACTACGCTGTTGAGGAGCAGCGTCGGGTTGAGCAGGTCTTAGCTCATCCGAAATTCAAACGCATGGCCATGCAGAAATCGATTTTGGGGTGGATGTTTTCCGCCGTCATCTTTTTCGTGTATGTCGCTTTCATTTTGGCCATCGGCATCAATCCGCAACTTTTCGCCATCAAAACCAGCCCCGGCAGTGTTACTACTTGGGGCATTTACATCGGCATATTTGTGATTGTGTTCTCATTCATTACCACGGCGATTTACGTATATATCGCCAACGGTAAGTTTGAAAACATGACCCAAGAAGTGATTCGCGAGGTATTCGGAGACGAACCTGCCTCAGACAGGCCGTCTGAAACCGCGCCTGCCCGCCACCAATCCCGTCAGTGAAGGAGGAGCAGAATGATGCGGAAATTATTATCTTTGTCAGCATTCTTGACTTCAGGCCGCCTGTGGGCGGCGGACGCGATTACCGGCGAGGTACAGCGTCAGGCCACCAACTGGACGGCGATTATCATGTTCCTGATTTTCGTCTCCGCCACCTTGTTCATTACCAAATGGGCGGCCAAGCAGAATAAATCGGCACAGGATTTCTACACGGGCGGCGGCGGGATTTCCGGCACCAAAAACGGCTTGGCAATCGCCGGCGACTATATGTCGGCCGCATCATTCTTGGGAGTATCGGCCCTTGTGTTCACACGCGGTTACGACGGCCTGATTTACTCGGTAGGCTTTTTGGTGGGCTGGCCGATTGTGTTGTTCCTAATAGCCGAACGTCTGCGCAATTTGGGCAAATTCACCTTCTCCGACGTGGCGGCCTACCGCTTCAACCAAAAACCGGTACGCCTGTTCGCCGCGACCAGTACACTGCTGATTGTGGTACTCTACCTTATCGCACAGGTGGTGGGCGCAGGCAAACTGATTCAGCTTTTGTTCGGCATGAATTATTTGTCTGCCGTGATTTTGGTCGGCACGCTGATGGTGGTGTATGTATTGTTCGGCGGTATGCTGGCAACCACTTGGGTACAGATGATTAAAGCCGTGCTGCTACTGGGCGGCGCGACGCTGATTTCGTTTATCATCTTGAAAAATTCGGGCTTCAGCTTGGAAACCATGTTTGCCACCGCCGTCAAATCGCATGAAAACGGCGAAGCCGTTATGGCACCGGGCGGCATGGTGAAAGACCCGGTAGATGCACTCTCTCTCGGCCTGGCTCTGATGTTCGGCACGGCCGGCCTGCCGCACATCCTGATGCGCTTCTTTACCGTACCCGATGCCCGCGAAGCGCGCAAATCCGTGGTTGTGGCCACAGGCTTGGTCGGCTATTTCTACCTGCTCACCGGCATTATCGGTTTCGGCGCGATGATTTTCCTGACCAAAGACAATCCGCAATTCTTCACACAAATGCTGAAAGACGGCAAAACCGTGTACGAAATGGTCGGCGGCGTGAACATGACCGCAGTCCACTTGTCCGGCGCTTTGGGCGGCAACCTGCTGCTGGGCTTCATCTCCGCCGTCTCATTCGCTACCATTTTGGCAGTGGTGGCCGGTTTGACCCTGTCGGGTGCGTCTGCGGTAAGCCACGATATTTATTCGTCGGTGATTCGCAAAGGTAAAGCAACCGCAGAAGAAGAAATGCGTATCTCGCGCGTGGCAACGGTTGTCTTGGGTGTGTTAGCGGTAGCATTGGGCTTGGCCTTCGAAAACCAAAACGTGGCCTTTATGGTGGGCTTGGTGTTCGCCGTTGCTGCTTCGGCCAACTTCCCTGTGCTGATGTTGAGTATGTTCTGGAAAGGCTTGACGACCCGCGGCGTGGTGGCCGGCGGCTTGGCCGGATTGTTCGGCGCATTGCTGCTGATCTTCTTAGGCCCAAGCATTTGGGTGGCCGTATTGGGCAACGAAGCACCCGTCTTCCCATACGGCAGCCCGGCCATCTTCACCATCCCATTGGCCTTTATCGTGGCTTGGTTGGTATCGGTTACCGACCATTCTGCCCAAGCAGCGAAAGACAAGGCGGGCTTTGCCGCACAATACATGCGCTCAATGACGGGCGTGGGCGCGGCGAAAGCTTCGGATCACTGATGGTTTGATGTTGTTTTCAAATTAAAGGGCCGTCTGAAAGCGTTTTGCTTTCAGACGGCCTTTTGATCTGTTACGGATTCGAAATATTCAATTTTTCATTTGCATTATCTGAAAAAACAGGTAACTGGCAACTATTGTTACAACCAACTGAACAACAAATGACCATATTGAATTTTCAGAAATGCGGCGCATAACAAGCTTATAAACAGAATAGACACCTAAGAAAGTAACTGTTATTAAGATAACCTGTAAAACACTTAGACGAATATTCAATACGGTATCTAACATATTAGTTATGCCCATTGAAAATTTTGACTATTTTGACAAATAAGTATTGACACCGGCAGAAGCCAATCCGCTTGCAACGGCACGAGCTCCCATTGCCATCCCTCTAACCGGGCTAAGTGCTCCTCCGGCAGCCCCGCCTGCAACAGAAGCAAAGAAACCATTAGGATTTTTTCCTCCCGCTGCCAAATAACCATAACCTCCTGCATAACCACCTAACACGGCACCTGCTGCATTAGCAACCCAGCCGCCAGAAACATTATTCAATTCACTGTTAGTTAATGTACGCATTCTTTAACTCTTTAATAAATGGGTAAATAAATTTAGAACATTTACCTAACTGCTGTAGCTGCCCTTCTTTTTGAAAAATAGAAATACGAATTAGTTTCAATATTTTCGCTTACTTTTTTATAAATTTTTGCAATTAAAAAATATTAAAAGCTCAGAAAATTGACGACTATCTCAGATAACTTGACCCTACATTCCAAAAAATTATAAAATCAACTCGTTAGTTTGGTTGGATCGATGGACTGGCAACAGTGTTATACCCTTCCAAACGCGAGTTTATCCCCCCGTTGAGCAATCAACGGGGGGGTTTCGTTTTTTCAGACGGCCTTCACTTGCGCCAACACCGCTTCTGCAGCCAGCGCGGTGGTATCTTTTTTCAGCAGCTCATGCAGCGCATGAAAATCCTGTTTCAATTGCGCCACCGCTGCCGGATGGTCGTACCAATGCGCCACCGCCGCCGCCAGCTTCTCCGGCGTGGCATCGTGTTGCAGCAATTCCGGCACGGCTTCTTTGTTCAGCAGAATATTCGGCAGCCCGACGTGCGGCACGTTGACTTTGCGCTTCACATAAGCATAAGTCAGCGGCGAAATCTTGTAGCTGATCACCATCGGCCGCTTGCACAAAGCCACTTCCAGCGTGGCCGTGCCGCTCGTCACCAACACCACATCGGCGGCGGTACACACCACATCGGATTGCTTGTCCACCAAAGTCAAAGGCAGGCTGGCAAATTCCGCTTGCGCCAAAATTTCGTTCAAACGCTTGCCAGTGGCGGCGGTGGCCGCCGGCAACACAAACTGCGCCTGCGGATATTTTTCCAGCAGCAATAAGGCCGTCTGAAAAAATATCGGTGCCATATAATCGATTTCGCTCACACGGCTGCCAGGCATCAAGGCGAACACCGGAATGTCAGACGGCAAACCGAGATGCGCCCGCGCCGCTTGTTGGTCGGCTTCCATTGGCATGGTTTGCGCCATCGGATGCCCGACAAACGCCGCCTGCCCGCCCGCTTCCAGATAAAGCTGCGGCTCCATTGGGAACAGGCACAATACTTTGTTGACCTGATGCACAATCTTATTCACCCGCCCGCGCCGCCACGCCCACACCGACGGGCTGACATAATGCACGGTCGGAATCCCCGCAGCTTTGAGTTTCTCCGCCACGCCGAGATTGAAATCCGGTGCATCAATGCCGACAAACACATCAGGCTTGATACGGATTAAATCATTCACAATGCCTTTGCGGATTTTCAGGATTTCCGGCAGCCGCTTCACCACCTCGACAAAACCGCGCACCGCCAGCTTTTCTTGGTCATACAGGCTCTCAAAGCCCTCTGCCTTCATGTGCTCGCCGCCGATGCCGATAAATTCCGCGTCAGGGCAACGCTGTTTCAAAGCACGGATTAAATGCGCCCCGAGCAAATCGCCTGAAGCCTCGCCGACGCAGATGGCGATGGTTAGGTTTGTTTTCATGGTTTGATCAGACTGATTAAGTTGTCGGTATTTTAACAGATGGATACGGAAAGGCCGTCTGAAAGTTTCAGACGGCCTAATTTTAAAATTAAATTTGATATTAAAGTCAGGGTATTTTAATATTGTAAATTTCAAACCACTACACAACGGACATTATGGAAACCATACATACCCGAATCCGCCAAATGAGACAGCAAAAAGGTTGGACATTACAGCAGCTCGGCGATGCGGTCGGTGTAACCGCACAAGCTGTCAAACACTGGGAAGATGAAAACAGCAAGGTTATTCCCCGTGCCAAAAGATTGGAAAAAATTGCCGAAGTATTAGATGTCAGTCCCGTGTGGCTGCAATTCGGCAAGGATACCCTTTTACCCGAACATTCACCGGTAGCTGTACAAGAATACAGTCAGGGTTCCGACACCCATCACGAAATAGGTTTCTATGACTACAAATTATCGGCAGGCAGCGGAAATTTCGTCTGGATAAGCAACCACAAAGAAGACCCGCTGCTGTTCCGACAACGCTGGTTTGCGGCCAAGCGGTTAAATCCTGAAAACCTGCGCGGCATGTATGTGCGCGGCGACAGTATGGAGCCCGAACTCAAAGACTGGGATACGGTATTAATCGATATTTCCGATTTGGATATTGCCGACGGAGAAATTTACGCATTCGTGTTTAAAGAAAAGTTTTACATCAAACGTATCCGCCAAACCGAAGACGGCCTGCTGCTTATCAGCAGCAATCCCGATTACGAACCGATGACCGTCGGTTTTGACAATGCCGATAAATTCCAACTGCTCGGCAGAATGGTCTGGCGCGGCGGATAGTCAAATAAATTTTTAAAATCACCTTTCCGCAGGGCATGGCTCTGCGGTTTTTTTATTTTAAAAATCAACAATTAATTAATTTTTAAAATAAATCTAAAATAATACTTTGCATTTATAAAATTTAATTTTAAATTTACTCCGTCAGTCAGGCACTGGCACAAAAAAAGTCTGAATATTCCTAAGTTTTCAGACTTCATTCAAAAAAATTAAAACAGGAGAAATAAAATGAATTTTAAAAATAAATTCAAACTGACCGCAGCCGCAATCTGCTTACTTACCGTAACCCTGATTGCCGCCTGCTCATCTTTCAAAAACCAAGGCGATGTCAATCTGCAGGCCGATAACCCGCAGCTGAACGCTACCGTTACAAAGTAATCATGCCAAGTCTATAAAGGAGAAATTAAAATGGCTCAACATAACTTTACTGATAACGACTTCAAAATCGCCGTAAGCGGCCTTATTGATGCAATTTGGGGGAAAGGCGTCGTTGCCGCCAACCGTCCTGAAAATGTCAATGATGATGTGATTCAAGTCGTAGAAGACGTGGTAAACAGTATTAAAACCTGTTCGAAACGTATGCTTGCAGTAGATGTGACATACAATTTTCTATATACTGCACCAGGTTCGCTGCGGGAAATGATGGTCGGGATAATTGCCGATATGGTTGGCGCATGACCCACTTACAACCTATAAGGGGTGGCTAAACGTCATCCGCAGTAACCGCCAATATCGCAGCTGTATCAATACAGCAGCATTATATCATCGTTCCCGCTTAGAAATGGCTTTCTTGGGCATATGAGAAGCAGGAGGCATCGGCATTATGTGGCACCGTATTTCGGAATTTATGAATAACCTGTTTCGAAAATACAAAAAACCCGTCTGTGTATTAGTCGTCAGCGGTATCATATATAATATTTTCGGTGTGAGTAATGAATGTGGTATGCGCTGTCCGGCACCGCCGATGACTTCTTTTGAAAATTTCTTATCTACTGTTTTTCATATTATTATTTGGGTTTGTGTCATTTGGATTGTTATTATTCATATGACTGATAAACACAATGATATGTAAGCTGTAAAGCCGTGCAGACCGCACGGCTTTTTTAACAATAGACAGTATTGAACTGTTAGGACTCTAAACACTAAGAACGCAGCCATTGATAAAATAATATCAATGGCTGTTTCAATTACAACACATCAGTAACAAATGCCGCTATAAATGCAAAAAATGCAGACCACCCTATTTTTATGACCGTCATCATAAAAAACCAAAGGAATCAAAGAAAGTGCAAACAACCCGACAAGCCAATAAAATACTTCTATAAAAAATGCATTGAACATTTCAAGCATTCCAACAAAGCCTACGTTTATCTGATTTTTTTCGGCATGACATTTTTAATTTTTCTCTAAATCATTGAACCGTCAATAGAAGAACACTATAAACCCTTCTCCATAGAAATGGCTTGGGCATCTGACTATAGGGAATAAGGCATGATATCAGACACCATTTTGGATTTTATCCGCAATATTTTCCAAAAATACAAAAAACCCGTTATTATTTTGGTTATCAACGAAGTCATTTATTATATTTTCGGTGTAACCAATGAATGCGGTGTACGGTGTCCTATGCCGCCGATGACTGCGCTGGAAAACCTGCTGTCTACTGCCTCATCAGTTATCATGTATGCCTGTCTTTTGTGGATAATGGTTATCTATATGTCCGACAAATACGATAAGATGTAGGTACAGGCAAACCGGACAAAAGGCCGTCTGAAAAACATTTTTCAGACGGCCTTTGCTATTTTTTTATAACCTAATCAACGGATAATGCCGCGCGTGGATTCGGCGAAAAAGTCTTTAAACACGGCCAATTCGGATTGGGTCTCTGCACGTTTCAAAATGTCGGCTTTGGCTTCTTCAAACGGAATGCCGCGGTGGTAGATGGTTTTGTATACGTCTTTCACGCTGGCGATTTGTTCGGCGCTAAAGCCGTTACGGCGCATGCCTTCGCTGTTCAAGCCCGCAGGTTCGGCGCGGTAGCCTGCGGCCATGAAATACGGCGGCACGTCTTTATGCACGCCGGCGGCAAACGCGGTCATGGCGTAGTCGCCGATATGGCAGAATTGGAACACCAGCGTATAGCCGCCGAGAATCACATAATCGCCGATGGTGACGTGTCCGGCCAAGCTCGCGTTGTTGGCGAAAATGGTGTGGTTGCCGACAACGCAGTCGTGCGCCAAGTGGCAGTAGGCCATAATCCAGTTGTCGTCGCCGATGCGGGTTTCGCCGATGCCGGTCACGGTGCCGAGGTTGAAGGTGGTGAATTCGCGGATGGTGTTGCCGTTGCCGATAATCAGGCGGGTCGGTTCGTCGCGGTATTTTTTGTCCTGCGGGATTTCACCCAAGCTGGCAAATTGGAAAATGCGGTTGTTTTCGCCGATGGTGGTGTGGCCGTTAATCACGACGTGCGAACCGATTTCGGTGTTCGCGCCGATTTGCACGTTCGGGCCGATCACGGTGTAAGGCCCTACTTTCACGCTGGAATCGAGCTGGGCTTTGGGGTCGATGATGGCGGCCGGGTGGATGAGGGACATGTTATGCTCCTTATTTCAATGAGGCCGTCTGAAAAGGTTCAGACGGCCTGTTATCTGCTGCATAAGTGGCAACGCTAAAAGTTTATACCACGCGCTTGGCACACATGATTTCGGCTTCCACCGCCACTTGGCCGCCTACTTTGGCCACGGCGTTGAATTTGCCGATACCGCGTTTGCTGGTGATGAGTTCGACTTCGAACACCAGTTGGTCGCCCGGAATCACTTGGCGCTTGAAACGGGCGTTGTCGATGCCGGCGAAGAAGAAAAATTCGTTGTCTTTGCGGCCTCCTTCGCTCAAGATGGCCAGCGTGCCGCAGGCTTGCGCCATGGCTTCGATAATCAGCACGCCCGGCATCACCGGCAAATCCGGGAAATGACCTTGGAATTGCGGCTCGTTCATGGTGACGTTTTTAATCGCGGTCAGGCATTTCATCGGCTCGTAAGCGGTAATGCGGTCGAGCTGTAAAAACGGGTAGCGGTGCGGAATCAGTTTTTGAATATCTTTTGCTTCAATCGGTAACGTGAAGTCCATGATTTTCCTCTTATTTTTCAGAATCAGTGTGGATTGGGTTATCGGTGCCCAGTGTTTTTTCCAGCTGCTTGAGACGCTTGTGCATGTCATTCAGATGGCGGATGTGTACACCGTTGCGCACCCATTCTTTATACGGCATGTCAGGGAAGATGCCGGCAATGTGCTGCCCCGGTTCGGTAATGCTGTGGGTCAGGCTGGTACCGCCGCCGATGTTGGTTTTGTCGGCGATTTCGATGTGGCCGACCGTGCCGACACCGCCGCCGATGATGCAGTAATTGCCGACGGTTACGCTGCCGGAAATGCCTGTTTTGGCCGCAATCACGGTATGCGAACCGATTTTGCAGTTGTGGCCGATTTGGATTTGGTTGTCGATTTTGGTGCCGTTGCCGACGGTGGTATCGCTCATGGCTCCGCGGTCGATGTTGGTATTGGAACCGATTTCGACATCATCACCCAAGGTCACGCCGCCGGTTTGCGGGATTTTAAACCATGAGTCACCGGCAAAGGCCAAACCAAAACCGTCGGCGCCGATAACCGCACCGGAATGAATTTCCACGCGCCTGCCCAAGGTGCAGCCGTAGTAAATCACGGCGTTGGGGTGAATCACGGTTTCTTCGCCCAAAGTGCAGTCGTGTTCGACCACGGCATTGGCCAGAATACGGCAGTTTTCACCCAAAACAGTATTAGCACCGATATAGACGTTGGCACCGATTTCGCAACTGGCCGGCACAGTCGCACTCGGCTCAATCACGGCAGTCGGATGCACGCCGCCGGTGGCTTTCACGATGGGGGAAAACAGGCGCGCCACTTTGGCGAAATAAAGATAAGGGTCAGCCGCAACAATCAGGTTGCGGCCACTGAATTCATCAGCAGATTTGTCCGATACGATAATCGCACCGGCTTGGCTGTCGTGCACATCGGCTTTGTATTTCGGGTTAGCCAAAAAGCTGATGTGCGTGGCATGTGCTTCGGCCAATGGGCGCACGGCTTCAATGGCAATATCGTCGCCACGCCATTCGCCGCCAAGCTCGGCCACAATTTGGGAAAGGGTGTAGGTTTGTGAAGTCATGATGGGACTTTCAGGCCGTCTGAACGCTTGCAATGATACGCGCCAACGGCAAAAAGATGATTTGCGGCCAGTCGCAACAGGCCGTCTGAATCGAAAAACAATAAGGCTGATGGCTGCGCAATGTTTTCAGACGGCCTATGTTATTTTAAGGCCGTCTGCAGCCTTATCGTGCATTCATCGCTTTAATCACGCTGTCGGTGATGTCATATTTGCTGTTGACGTAGATGACGTCCTGCAAAATCACGTCATAGCGTTCTTGCTTGGCCAATTCGAGAATCACGCGGTTGGCGTTTTGCTGCAAAGCGGCGAATTCTTCATTGCGGCGCAGATTGTAATCTTCCGCCAACTCGGCTTGTTCACGGCGGAAACGCTGTACCATGTCGCCCCATTGCTTGGCAAGCTTTTCACGCGCTTGGCCTTGTAAGCTGTTGTCAGCCAGCTTTTTCTCTAAATCCGCACCTTGTCGCTGCAGCTTTTGCAAGTTTTTTTGGCGACTGTTGAATTCTTTTTCCAGCTTGGCCTGAATGCCTTGCGCTTGTTTGGATTCAAGATACACGCGCTCGGTATTGATAAAGCCGAGTTTCTGCACAGCTTCGGCCGCTGCCGCTTGCGCCATCAAACCAAAGCCCAATACCGCGGCGCCGCCCAAACGGATGACTGTCGATAATGTTTTCATCATCAATTCCTTTACATTCTTGTGGCGAGAAACCTAGGCCGTCTGAAAACCTTCAGACGGCCTGCCTGAATCAGAATGTAGTACCCAATTGGAATTGGAAGCGTTGGATTTCATCGCCTTCTTTTTTCTTAATCGGATAAGCATAACTGAATTTCATCGGACCCAAAGGCGAGAGCCAAGTCACCGCCGCACCAGCAGAGTAACGCAACTCTTCTTTGAAGGTTGACTTGTGGCTGGTGCCCATACCATAGACATTTTGTGTCGCACCGTTCGAGTAATAAGTGTCGTTGTCTGAATCGGTATAAGTTTTACCGTCCCACACGCTGCCGGCATCGGCAAACAGGCTCAAACGCACGGTGCGCGCATCTTTAATGCCCGGCATTGGGAACAGCAATTCAGCCGATACGTTGGCTTTACGGTTACCGCCGTAGCTGATTTTATCGCCGTATTCGTCATACACTTTCGGCCCTAAGGTGCCGCTTTCAAAACCGCGCACCGAGCCTAAACCGCCGCCGTAGAAGCTTTCAAAGAACGGCATGGTTTTGGTGCTGCCGTAGCTGTTGCCGTAGCCGACTTCACCGCCCAACATCAGGGTTAAATCTTTGCTCAATGGGAAGAACCAAGTCTGATTATGGGTCAGGGTGTAGTATTTCAAATCGCTGCCCGGCAAAGCCACTTCACCGTTAATGCCGGTCAGATAGCCGCGGCTCGGCCACAAGGCATTGTCGGTTTTGTTGCGTCCCCAACCGATGGTGCCTTTATACAGCCAGCCTTTGTAGCTGCCGATTTCGCTGCCGGTGTGTTCGCTCATAAACTCACGGTAACGTTTCGGCGCACCGGTATAGGTGTTTACCTTCAAATGCTCGGCTGCCAAACCGAAATTCACGCGGTCGTATTCGGTAATCGGCACACCCATGCGCAAGCCGCCGCCGACGGTGGTGGTTTGATACTGTTTCGCGCTGGAAGAGGCTTTGCGCGGGTCGTATTTGCGACCGTAAATGTCGTAGCCCAAGCTCACACCATCGGGAGTGAAATACGGATCGGTAAACGACAGCGAACCGTTGAGCGTAGTTTTACTGCGGGACAAACGGGCGGAAGCGGATTTACCGGTGCCGAACAAGTTATCCTGCGCCACACCGGCAGAAACCACCATACCGGTATCCTGTACCCAACCTGCGCTCAAATCCAAAGAGCCGGTCGAACGTTCGGTCAGGCTCATGTTCAAATCCACTTGGTCAGGTGTACCGGTGACCGGTTTGGCATCGAATTGCACGTTGTCAAAGTAGCCCAACAATTCCACACGCTCTTTAGAGCGTTGCAGCTTAGACGTGTCGTAAGGCGCGGCTTCCATCTGACGCAATTCACGGCGAATTACTTCATCACGGGTTTTGTTGTTGCCGGTGATGTTGATTTCGTTCACATAGACTTTGCGGCCCGGTTCGACGTGCAACACAAAATCCACCACTTTGGTTTCCGGATTCGGTTGCGGCTGTACATTCACTTCGCTAAAGGCATAACCCGCCGTACCCATGCGGTTTTGGATGCCTTCCAGCGCAGTCACCATCTGCTGGCGCTCGTACCACTTGCCTTCTTTCATTTTCAGCAGTTTGTACAAATCTTCTTTCGGCACTTCGCGGGTGTCGCCTTCAATGCGCACCTTACCCCAACGGAAGCGCTCGCCTTCATCCACCACCACTTTGATGGTTTGCTGGGTTTTGTCTTCGTTGGTTTGAATATCGGTATCCACAATGCGGAAGCCGAAATAGCCGTTGTTTTGATAGAAATCATTCACGCGCTGCATGTCTTGCGCGAATTTTTGTTCGTTGAATTGGTTGCTCTTGGTCAGCCAAGTCCACATACCGCCTTCGCTCAACGACATTTGTTTCATCAGTTTGCGGTCGGAATATTTCTCGTTGCCTTCAAACTCGATGTTGGTAATTTTGGTCGATTTACCTTCTTCCACCGCGATGTCGATGGAAACGCGGTTGCGCGCCAGCTTGGTCACGGTCGACTTGATTTCCACCGACTGCTTACCGCGGCTCATGTATTCCTGTTTCAGGCTGGAAATAGCTTGATTCAAAGTCGCTTGATTGAAATATTGAGATTGTGCCAAACCGAATGCTTCCAAGTTTTTCTTGATGGCATCGTTTTGCAGCATTTTCGCGCCGGTGATGTTCAAGGTGGCGATGGTCGGGCGCTCAACCACAGTCAGCAGCACTTGGTTGCCCAAGGTTTCAACGCGCACATCGTCAAAGAAACCGGTGGCATACAGGTTGCGGATGATTTCCTCACTGCGCTCGTCGCTGAAGTTGTCACCCACTTTGACCGGCAGGTAGTTGAACACGGTGCTAGGCTCAGTACGTTGCAAACCTTCGACACGAATATCCTGAATGGTGAAATCGGCCAATGCCAAAGGCGTCAAACCCAACATCATCAAAGCAGAAGCAATCTGTTTTAATTTCATACAATTATCCAAACAAACGATTAATATCATTAAAGAAAGCCACCGCCATCAACATCAGCATGGCAGCCAGGCCAAATCGTAAGCCGATAGCCTGAATGCGCTCGCTCAACGGCTTTCCGCGTATCCATTCGGCGGTATAATACACCAAGTGACCGCCGTCTAAAACAGGCACCGGCAGCAAGTTGAGAATACCCAAACTGATGCTGACCAAGGCCAAAAATTCCAAATAACTCTGCAGGCCCAAAGACGCTGAACGGCCGGCGACATCGGCAATGGTCAATGGCCCCGAAACATGGCTGGCCGAAGCGTTGCCGGTAATCAGCTTACCGAAAAATTTCAAGGTGGTGGCTGAATAGCCGAGCATTTTATCCCAGCCCATCCGAAAGGCTTCGCCAACCGACGGGGTATATTGGAAGCGAACCTGCTTATCCCACGCTTCGTCACGCTGAGCGGCGACGCCGACACGGCCGACCAAGGTGCCGTCTTTCAATTCCACCGTATTCGGGCGTAAGGCCGTCTGAAAGATTTGACCGTCGCGCTCATACACCACTTCCAACTTCTTGCCCGGGCTGTCGCGGAACAATTCCGTCCAAGCCTCCCATTCGCCGATTCCGCGTCCATCAGCACTGATCAGCTTATCGCCTGCTTTCAAACCGGCTTGCTCGGCCGGGCTGCCTTCTTGCACGAATCCGACATGGTTGGTGATTTTAAAAGGCCACAGGCCGATGTTGCCGTTATTTTTCGCAATTTTACCCGCTTCCGGTGTGCCGGCAGCATCAATCACGCGTGTCGCTTCTTGACCCGAGGCCGTCTGAACAGCCACGTCCACTTTACCGGCTTCCACGTTCAAAATGATTTCGGTCTGGGCATCGCTCCATTCGCCGACAGTGGTTCCGTTGACCGATTGGATTTTATCGCCCGGCTGAAAACCTGCTTTGGCGGCAATACTGGCCGGCTCGACCATGCCGACGTATGGGCGGATTTCGGTCACCCCGAAAGAAAAACTCAAACCATACAGCAACACCGCCAAGGCCAGATTGGTCAGCGGACCGGCGGCGACAATAGCGATTTTCTTGGCCGGATGCTGCTTGTCGAAGGCATAAGGCAAGTCTTGTTCCGACACGTTGCCTTCGCGCGTATCGACTATTTTGACATAGCCGCCCAAGGGAATCGGCGCCAAACACCATTCGGTGTCGCCGCGTTTTTTGGTCAGAAACGGCTTACCGAAGCCGACAGAAAAGCGCAATACTTTCACGCCGCACCAACGTGCCACAATGTAATGGCCGAATTCGTGCAGGCTGACCAGAATCAGAATCGCGACGATAAATGCTAATAAGGTTTGCAAAAAAATCCCCTGATATTTTGATGTTGTGTGTTTCAGACGGCCTTAATGATAAACATGCCGTCTGAAGATTATTTTCAACGGTTAATGCATTCTTGCGCTTGAATGCGTGTGCGTGCGTCTTGTGCCAGCAGGCTTTCGATATCGTGCAGGCCGTCTGAAACATTGTGTGCCAAACAATCGGCCACCACTTTGGCAATGTCGGTAAAACGGATTTTGCCGTCTAAAAACGCTGCGACGGCGATTTCGTTGGCGGCATTCAACACGCAGGGGGCGGCACCACCGGCGTGCATGGCTTCGTAAGCCAGCTTCAAACACGGAAAGCGGTCGAAATCAGGCTTTTTAAAGGTTAAAGCCGATAAACTGTCGAAATCCAACGCGCCTACGCCCGATTCAATACGCTCAGGCAAGCCCAAGCAATAGGCAATCGGTGTGCGCATATCCGGATTGCCCATTTGCGCCAGTACCGATCCGTCAAGATAACGCACCATGCTGTGAATCACGGATTGCGGGTGAATCACCACTTCGAGCTTCTCGGGCGGACAATTAAACAGCCAATGCGCTTCAATCAGCTCCAAGCCTTTATTCATCATCGAAGCGGAATCCACCGAAATTTTCTGCCCCATACGCCAATTCGGATGTTTTACCGCTTGCGCCGGCGTGATGTTGTCGAATGCAGCCAAATCGGTTTCGAGAAACGGCCCGCCGGAAGCGGTGAGAATAATCGATTGGATGCCATGTTCGTTCAGACGGCCTTGATAATCGCGCGGCAACACTTGGAAAATGGCATTGTGTTCGCTATCAATCGGCAACACAGTCGCACCGTTGGCTTTGGCTGTTTCCATAAACAGTGCGCCGGATACGACCAGGGTTTCTTTGTTGGCCAGATAAATAGTTTTGCCTTTTTCTGCGGCGGCCAAAGCGGAAGGTAGCCCGGCGGCACCGACAATCGCGCACATCACGCCGCTGACTTGCTCGTCACCCGCCACATCGATCAAGGCTTGCGGACCGTGCAACACTTGGGTTTTACAGCCCTTGGCCTGCAGCAGGTTTTGCAACTTCGCTGCGTGTTCGCCATCGGCCACCACCGCATATTCGGGTGCAAATTGCACACATTGCGCCGCCAATTTCTCAACCTGTTTGTGTCCTGCCAACGCGAAAACGCGGAATTTGTCAGGGTGACGCGCAATCACGTCTAAAGTGCTGACGCCAATGCTGCCGGTACTGCCTAAAATGGTGAGAACTTGTGTGGTCATGGTTTGATTTCTGCTTAGGCCGTCTGAAATGTTCAGACGGCCTTTAATTCAAAATTGCTATCATCGCGGCATATACGCTCAATACGGCAATCAGGCTGTCCACGCGGTCGAACACGCCACCGTGGCCGGGCAACAGATTGCTGCTGTCCTTGATACGGGCGGCGCGTTTGAGCCAGCTTTCCAACAAATCACCGCACACGCTGACCACAGTCAACACAAAACCAATTAGCAGTACATTCAACCAAGTGGTTTCAAACGCTAACCAATTTACATACCATACCCAAGTCATGTATAAAGCCACGCACACCATGCCGCCGACGGCACCTTCCCAGCTTTTTCCCGGGCTGATGTTCGGTGCGATTTTGTTTTTGCCGAATGCTTTGCCGGTGAAATAAGCGAAAATATCGGCTACCCACACCAAACCCATTACCGCCAGCAGCGACACGGCGCTTTCAGGGCCGGAGCGTAAATCGACTAAGGCGTACCAAAACGGCAGCATCAACATCCAGCCGGTGGCATAAGCTTGCCAACCGCCTTTGAGCGTCCATTTCTTCTTCAGCCAAAGCGGCATAACCAGCAGCCAAAACGCCAACACGGCATACCACACCACGTTTGGCAGTTTCCAATCGCCCAAATAGGCGACGATACCGAAAATCAGGCTGGCCACGATGAAATGGTTGATTTGGATTTTGCTCAAGCCGCTCATGCAGGCATATTCCCACAGAGCCAACAGTGCAATCAGGCCGCTGAATGCCGCCCACAGGCCGTCAGGTGCGTAAAACAGCATCCCCAACATCACGGGCAGCAACACGAGTGCGGTAAAGATTCGTTGTTTCAACATCGTTTCAACCCCTTTGCTGCTCGACCGGCAATTGCTCGGAAGTACGTCCGAAACGACGTTCACGGTTTTGGAAAGATGCAATGGCTGCGCTTAGGGCTTTTTCGTCGAAATCCGGCCACAGTACGTCGGTAAAATACAGCTCGGCATAAGCCATCTGCCACAATAAGAAATTACTGATGCGGGTTTCGCCGCCGGTGCGGATAAACAAATCCGGCTCGGGCGCATCACCCAGCATCAAATGGCGGCTGATAAGCGCTTCGGTGATTTCGCTATGGCCTTCGGCCACCACCTTATTGGCCGCCTGCAAAATATCCCAGCGGCCGCCGTAATCGGCGGCAATGCTTAAGGTCAGGCCGGTATTGTTGGCCGTCAGCGCTTCAGCCGCTTCAATGCCCGCCACAATATCGGCATGAAACCGCTCGCGGCTGCCGATAATTTTCAAGCGCATATTGTTTTCGTGAAGACGCTGCACCTGTTTTTGCAGAGCCTGCAAAAACAGCCCCATCAGAAAAGAAACCTCATCTTCGGGGCGGCGCCAGTTTTCCGTTGAAAAGGCAAACACGGTCAGGTATTGCACGCCCATTTCGGCACAATGCTTCACCATGGTCTCAAGCGCATCGAGGCCGCGTTTGTGCCCCATTACGCGGGGAAGGAAGCGTTTCTTCGCCCAGCGGCCGTTGCCGTCCATAATCACGGCAATGTGACGCGGCACGTCGGTATGCGCCAAAATTGTCTGCGTACTGCTGTTCATGTTTGCCTCATCAGGAGAAAGACTGCAAAGACAGGGCAGCCCGCCCCGCCTGTTCAAATCCCAAAATCAGGATTTAGATGGCCATCAAATCTTCTTCTTTGGCAGCCAAAGTTTTGTCCACTTCGGCGATGTATTTGTCGGTCAGCTTTTGCACCGCTTCTTCACCACGGCGCGCATCATCTTCCGGCACTTCTTTTTCTTTCAACAATTTTTTAATGTGGTCATTGGCATCACGGCGCACGTTGCGGATAGACACGCGGCCTTCTTCAGCCTCACCGCGCACCACTTTAATCAAATCTTTACGACGCTCTTCGGTCAACATCGGCATCGGCACGCGAATCAAATCGCCCACCGCCGCAGGGTTCAGACCCAAGTTAGAATCGCGAATCGCTTTTTCCACTTTCGCCGCCATATTGCTTTCAAACGGCTTCACGCCAATGGTGCGTGAATCGATCAAAGTTACGTTAGCCACTTGGCTCACCGGCACCATGCTGCCCCAATATTCCACTTCTACTTGATCCAATAAGCCGGTATGCGCACGGCCGGTGCGGACTTTAGACAGGTTTTCCTTCAATACTTCCAACGAACGCTGCATTTTGCTTTCAGCAGTTTTTTGAATATCACTAATCATTTCTTAGCTCACTTATTATTAAAATCAAACAGATAAGGACTCAGGCCGTCTGAAACACACTTCTGGGGCGCACAAATCGGCTTAATAACGTTGAATAGTACCGTTATTAAGGCATTCCGACAAGCCAAACCGTTCAGACGGCCTTGTTTTTTAACCAATATTTAATATAGTGAAAGCCAAATATCCGTCTGAATCATCACTTTTCCAAACAACCCCAACCTAATAATCGGGCCATCTGAAAAAATCATTTCAAGCCAGACTGCAAACCATCGGTCTTTTACCCTTTTGCCCCGGTATCAATATGTCTTACCACGGCTGCGCCAGCACTACTTCCACACAGCAGGCTGCTTGTTGCTGTTGTAAAGGCAAGCCGAATTCGTCTTCATCCGTAAAATCGGCAACTTCAAAACAGAAGTTATGACTCAAGTGATCGCCGTTCAAAGAGATGATTCAAACAATCACACGGGATAACGGCCAGCGGACAACAGGAAGGCAAATGCGGTTGTGGCGCTGCCGGTCAAGTAGTTGTTTTGGGTATTCTAAAACGACAAGGCAAGGTTTACACCATTGTTTTTGAAAATACCAAACAAGATACTTTACTTCCTGTTGTTAAACGAAAAAGAATATTTGACGGTATTGTTTATACCGGCTGTTATAAGAGTTATGATGCACTTAGATGTGGGTGAATTCACTCATCATCACTTCAATCATTCACAGATTTTGCAGACCGTCAAAACCATATCAATGGGATTGAAAACTTTTGCAATCAGGTAAAACGTGTTCTACGCAGATACAATGGAATTGACCGTAAATCTTTCCCATTGTTCTTGAAAGAATGTAAATTTCGTTTTAACTTCGGCACACCAAAAGAGCAATTGAACATTTTGTGAATTTGATGTGTTGTTTAGGGCTGACCTAATACAGCCTTAATTTATTTTGAGCGGATTTTGGTATTGGCATTTGAGTGTTGCACCTAAAATGCGAATGTACGATCCTTTTAAGTGACATTACCCTGAATTATAAAGGAAAAACATGAAAACTTATTTCACCATCAGCTTGATTTTGCTGCTCTCCGCCTCCGCCGGCAGCCTGTCTGGCAGCAGCTCGGAAATATACGGAGAAATTAAAACAGGCTTGGAAACCTCGCACACGCGTATCGCTAATTGATGTTTTGCGTATATCAAACAGATTTGAAAATTGCGCAAAATGTTGTCAACAGTCAATAAATATAAACACAGGCCGTCTGAAAAAGAATTTTACCCTTTCAGACGGCCTGTTTGTGTCACAGCCTCATTCAGCTTGCTCTATTTTTAGCGGAATTTATAACTGTATTGCACGCCCAAGATATTGGCGTAGTTATTAAATTTCGCCGTTGCCGTTCCTTTACTGTCGACATTGTCGCCGGTAGAAGCGGCTGCGTTAAAAGTTGTATCGTTGATATGAATATGGCTGTAGGCGACGTCAAAGACATGGTTTTTGCGGTATTGGTATTTGGCACCGACCGAATACCAAATGCGGTTGCCGTCAGGCAAGGTATTCAAGCGGCTTTCTGCACCACGCACAGGGCTTTGGTCAAAGGCGATACCGGCACGCAATTGCAAGGGTTCGCTGTATTGATATGAACCACCGATGGCCACTTTGTAGGTGTTACGCCAGTTCGGTGTGATAATGGTGCGGTCGGATTGCTTGCCGCCGCCGATGTTTTTGGTGTTTTCAAAGACCAATTCTGCCTTATTGAAACGGCTATGGCGTGTCCAAGTGATATCCCCAAACAGGTTCAGCTTATCAGTTGCTTTATACATGCCGTGTACCGACAAAGATTCAGGCGTCACGATTTTAACCGAAGCTTTTTCGTGCGGTACATAACCGTTACCGCCTTCGGCAACCGTTTTGCCAATCAAGGCCGGATACGCGGCCTGCACCATGGTTCCATCAGCCTGCCACTCGGCTGTACCTTCCAGCTTGTGTTCTACTTTCGAACGATAGTTCACACCGACACGAGCACGCTCATTCACATCCCACATCCATGCCAATTGGTAGCCAAAACCCCAGTCTTTGCCTTTCACATCAGCATGACCGTCGGCTTGACCGGTAGCGTCCACACTTACTTGTCTGCCCGCACGCTGGCTGGCTTGATAGCTGGCCAATCCGCTCACTGAACCGGTGGCATCCCAGTCGGCATATTTACGCAATTCGGCAGTCGAATATTGGGTAATCGCACCGACACCAATCGAATGTCGCGGATGAAATTGATAGGCTACTACCGGTTCGACAGCAATGGTGGTCAAGCCCAATTGGTTTAAATGATGACGTAATACCGAATCTTTGCTGTATTCGGTTGACGAGCCAAACGGCACATACACGCCCACGCCGACGGTGACATCATCATTCACTTTATAGGCACCGTAAGCATGCGGGGCAATCACGATATCATCGGTAATTTTGCCGCCGGTTTCACCGTTGACCTTACCGCCACGGCGGTAAGTTGCCTCAGCAGCGCTATATTTGATGTGTGGCGCCACAGCATTGATGGCCGCGGTAATTTCGTGTTTTTCCAGCTTAGTCAAACCGGCCGGATTGTAGAAAATGGTAGACGCATCAGCCGCTTCCGCAGCAGCGGCATTGGCCGTGCTTTGTGCGGTTACCGATTGGGTACCGAAATGATAACCTGAAGCTTGGGCGGCGGTGGCTGCAAATGCTAGGGCCACGCCCAAGCTAATTTTTTTCAAAGACTTTTCCATAATGAGTATCGTCAAACATAAAAAGGCCGTCTGAAACAACCATGTATATAAAAATAAAATTAGTGTAGCTGCTCGATTTTATAATAGCTTGTGCGCGAATAACAGTTTTTTCTACTTTTTGTCTATCTTTCAGTTACATTGTGCTACTTTTATGCAAAACACAAAAAAAGCAGGCTGAAACAGCCTGCTTTCGGACATAAAGTTACTTCACTTGCAACACTTCCAACATATTGGTCGAACCTGATTCACGCATTTTTGAGCCGCTGGTGATGATGTATTGATCACCGGATTTCAAAATATTATGCTCGATTAAGGCGGCTTCGACTTCATTCAAGGCTGTGCTGTGGTCGGTGCTGGTTGCCAGAATCATTGGGCGCACACCGCGGTACATGGCCATGCGGCGTTGTGCCGAAATGCTTGGGGTCAAAGCAAAAATCGGCAATTGAATATTGTGACGGCTGATTTCAAAAGCAGTCGAACCGCTTTCGGTCAAGGCTACAATCGCTTTGGCATGAACGGCACGTGCTACACTGACTGCCCCTGCTGCAATGGCTAAATTGGTGCTGACCGCTTCTTTATCTTCAATCACTTCCGATACACCGTTCAACGAATCCTGCTCTTTTTCGGCTGCAGTGCAAATCATAGCCATTTGGGTTACCGTTTCAAACGGATACGCACCTACTGCGGTTTCTGCTGAACACATTACGGCATCAGTACCATCCAGTACGGCATTGGCCACATCGCTCACTTCGGCACGGGTCGGTACCGGATTGGTGATCATACTTTCCATCATTTGGGTCGCGGTAATGCTGAAACGACGCAATTCACGCGCACGGCGAATCATGCGTTTTTGCAGCGCAGGCACCGCTGCATGGCCGACTTCTACGGCCAAATCACCACGTGCGACCATAATGCCGTCTGAAGCGAGAATAATTTCATCCAAGTTTTCAATTGCTTCTACGCGTTCGATTTTCGAAACCAAGCCCGGACGCACGGCATTGCTGCCCTGCATTTCTTCTTCTACTTTGGCGCGGGCGAGATGCAAATCTTCAGCCGATTTGACAAAACTGATGGCCAAGTAATCGCAACCGATGGCAATCGCGGTTTTCAAATCACGGAAATCTTTTTCGGTTAACGCACCGGCCGACAAGCCGCCACCCGGTTTGTTGATGCCTTTGTTGCTTTTCAAAACATGGCTGTTGGCTACCGTTGTAATAATTTTACTTCCCTCAACCGAGTCAACAGTCAACGTCAACAGACCATCGTCCAACCACAATACATCACCCGGCTTCACATCATTCGGTAAGTCACGGTAATCCAAGCCCACTGCTTCACGCGTGCCTTCTCCTTCCAATGCCGCATCCAAAACCAGTTTTTCTCCCTGATTCAACTGAATGCTGCCGCCGGCAATTTTACCAACACGGATTTTAGGCCCTTGTAAATCAGCCAAAATCGCAATTTCTTGCCCGGCACGTTTGGCTGCCTCACGCACAATGCTCGCATTTTCCTGATGAAATTCTGCAGTGCCGTGACTGAAATTAAAACGAACGACATTCAAGCCACCCACGCGAATCATGTCTTCAAGCAATTGAACATCATTGCTACCGGGGCCCAGTGTGGCCACAATTTTGGTATTGTGGCTGATACGAGTTATATCGCGTTTTACGGTATTCATTGAAATCCTTTCTGGTAAGACTACTGTTATTAATAAACAAATTGTACCCTGAAATTATTTTATTTTGGTATAAAATTACAGAATTTGTAATTCAAACCAAACTTTTAGCAATCTTTTTTCTATCTTGCCATGATAAAGTAAGGGGCTGTACTAGATAACTAGAATAAATTCTGCTTTACTAATTGTTTTAAAATGGAACAAGAGACTTTATCTCACTGTGGTTAAAACGCCATTCACATTCCTTCAAATACAGCTCAAAATGCTCTTTGGGAATGCCGTTAAACTTACGTAAGCGGCGTTTTGCCTGATTCTAAAAGTTCTCAATCCCGTTGATGTGATTTTGCCGATCAGCAAAGTGTGTATTGTAATTGATGCGAAAGTGGCTAAACTCACATCAAGTACGTCATAGCTTTTGTAACAATCAGTGTAAACAATACTGTCAGGCTTTACTTGCTCACGTATTACCGGCAATAAAGTGGCAGTTTGTGTATTGGGCACAGCAACGGTGTAAACCTTGCCGTTGCGCTTCAGAAGCCCGAATACAGCGACTTTGCCGGCTGCACCGCGACCACGTTTGCCTTTGCGCTGTCCGCCAAAACAGCTTTCATCAACTTCTACTCCGCCATCAAACATTTCCGGATGCGGGCTGTTATGGAAAATCAGTACGCGCAAACGATGAAAGCAATAGGCTGCCGTGTTTTTATTAACACCGGCTAATTGAGCTGCAGTACGGGCAGTAACACCCGCAATAAACAGTTCAATCAGTTTGTTTTGCTTGTACTGACTTAAACGGCTTCTTCTCATAGGGATTATTCTAACTTGAAATTAGATTTCCCTGGTTATCTAGTACAGCCCCTAAAGTAAAATTTGCCGGCTGTTACATGGCATGTCAAATAGCACATAAACCATTATAGTTTGCCATTTAATACATATTTTTTACATGGGCAAATAGCCAAATTTGTACTGAATAAGGTATTATATTTTTGTAATTTATACATTAATTTTTCATCAATAATGAACCGCTTACTTACCTCACTTCCGATTTGGATCATTTTGACAGACATGATTTACGGCTTAGGTTTAAATATTCTCCAAAGCGTGGGGCGACAATCCGGCCAAACACAAATTGATACCGTAACGCCCGATATTGCCTTCAGCAGTTTGCAAGTTATCTCCAACGGTGGGATGATTCTTATCATTGGTTTCGGCTTAATCGTTTTACTGCAGCTCAACCGAACCGTATTACAAAAAAAAATCTTACCCATTGGAATTTTCAGAACATTAGGGTTAATTGCCGTATTAGCGGTTAGCTTGCCATCGCTATGGGAGTGGTTATGGGCAATAACATCGCTTTTCTCCGGTAACAATGTATTCAATTTTAATAATATTCGCTATTTAATCAGCGCTTTATGCTTGCCGGCCATTGCTTTGCTTTGTATATACCGTTTATTTGGCTGGTATCGCTTACACAAAACGTTACCGGCACCAACTACACAAGCATCACCATAAAACACAAAATTTTAAAAAATTAGTATAAGTAAGATCTCTAGACTAGCAGAACAACTCTGTTAGTCTAGAAAAATAAAATACAACAACAAGTTAAGCACATATCAGCTTAAAATAACTGAAATTATTTCCTACTGTAAAAATCATACGCTTCAGTCAGTTATACTTGAGAAAGTCTGTTTGGCAAGCATCATTTAATCTGGATAGGTGCTGTGGTTACAGCAGTTTAGTTGATGTAGGCTTTCCAAAGCACCTGCGCACCAATCACGAAAAAACCGAGTTTGCCGAATACAAGTGGCACATCAACGGTATCGAAAGTTTTTGGAGTTTTACCAAACGCAAGCTTGCTAAATTCAACAGTGTTATCAAAAATTTCGACCTTGCATCTGAAGGAATGTGAATGGCGCTGGAAACGCTATTAGAATGAGTTGTAAGTGGTGCTCTGAAAATTCTTAAAAAGCAAAATTCCACAAATCTGCTGGACTGGAACCTTGTCTGTTTTTACATAATAGAAACCTTTGTAACACTTCCCAAAATCCTCTAAATTTCCCTAACATCGAGCCCGAGAAATTTAGAGGATTTTTGGGTGTTTGAGAAGTACCAAGTTACTTTGCATGGGTTTTAAGAAGGGTTTTGCAAAGGTCTCAGTCTATTCGATTCCGAACTCAAATACAGCCTTATTACCCGAAAAGTTGAAAAAGCTATCGAAAAAAAGCTTACTTGGCAACCTAAGTAAGCTTTTTTGATTTTGGTTAGGATTTTGCAAAGATCTCGGTCTAGGTTTTATCTAAAAATTAACCTAATATATACCAAAGCAAAAGGCCATCTGAAACACGTGTGTTTCAGACGGCCGCTCCCCACCTGCTCTATGCCCTTACCATCAGCCACAACCCTACTTTTTCACCGCAGTCTGCGCAGTTTTCTTAGCAGGCGCAGCAACAGTGGCTTCATTCTTCAGTTTCGAGAAGATGCCTTCCCCAATACCTTTGACGTTTTTCAGTTCGTCCAAGGTCTTAAAGTTACCATGCTGTTTGCGGTATTCTACAATCGCTTTGGCTTTGGCCGGACCTACTCCCGGCAGTGCGGTCAGTTCACTCTCGGAAGCGGTGTTGACGTTCACCGCGGCAGCAGAGACGGAAGCAACTAAAGTGGTCAGTGCGTAGAAGATGATTTTCTTCATCGGATTCATGCGTTTTCTCCTGAATATGTTGATAATACCGTAAATTATATTTACTCAATATCAATAACGCAAACTTTATCTGCTGACCGTTTCAGAATTGTTTCATCATCACCACACTTTGGCTGCATACTTGCCGGGCGTAAAGAAGCCCCTGACAGAGTCAGAGGCTTCGGAATGGGTGTTTGGCAGTGACCTACTTTCACATGGAAGAACCACACTATCATCGGCGCTGAGT